>NZ_JAVRBM010000032.1:0-67609 GCF_034531255.1 Nostoc sp. ChiQUE01b
TATGTTGGTTGCTGAAACCTTTGATAATACTGAGTTTCTACTCAGCACTCAGCACGGGCTAAACGCCCCGCTTCCGCTAACAGCACTCAGCACTTTGCTATATCAGGCGTTCCAATTTCCAGTCCCCAGTCCCAGTCCCCAGTCCCCAGTCCCTTTTACTCATCTGAATCTGAATAGCCATCATGCTCTGTGGAAGGTGAAGTTGAACCACGCACAACTAATTTGCCAATTCCCCAAGCCAAGCCAAAAGTTGCTAACGTTCCGACTAAACCAGCTAAGGGAGTGGCGATCGCTTCAGGTACACCTCTGAGGGCATACTCATCAAATATGCCGTAAAAGGGTAACTTCCGAGCTGGCGTATCTTCATGTGCCTTGCTGTCAAATTTGAAGTCTTGTGAAACTCTATCTAGTCCATCTGGATTTTTACTTGCTAATGGTGAAAGGAAAATTGCAATCAGCAGGGCAATACCTAAGCCAGCAATGACAAAGGCACGGTTGCGCGATCGCAAGAGGTTGCTACTCATAAGCGTTCACTCCTGATTCAATAAATACCTTTAACAAATTCGGTGGGTTTAAGTCCCCCGGTTCTATAACCGGTAAGTTTTGTGGTGGGGTCTGTCTTGAAAAATTGCTCCTCTTGGGGAGACCCCAAGACCGCATTTTTCGCTAAATCCCCATTACAAAACGTAATTGCGAATTGCGTTAGCGCAGCGTTAGCGAGTCCGCGAGCGTCATTGCGAATTGCGAATTGCGAATTGGTTTAATACCGAGAGAGGGGACGAGAGACAGGTGATTTCGTTTGACGAGGTGGATCGTAAAGTAGTTCAGGTCGAGTCCGCCAAATGAAACTAAGTGCTATTACAGTAATCAGCGCCTCACCAATGCCAATGAGAACGTGCCAAAAAGCCATCGCACTGAAAGCCACCGCTAGAGGAACTGTTCCAGAGATAGCTAGTTCTAAGGCACATATAATTGAGGCTACCACTACGCTTGTCCAGGCTGCGATCGCCGCCCCAATTACGACTCCAGACGAGCGATCGCGCCCGATAGCAAATCTCACTGTGCGATAGAGATAGTAACCACCAAACGTACCAATTAATCCCATGTTAAAGATGTTGGCTCCTAACACTGTCAGTCCACCATCTTGAAACAGAACGCCCTGGACAATGAACACTGCAACCATCACTAGCGAACCAGCCCACGGCCCTAATAAAGCTCCTGCTAGTGTTCCACCCAAAAGGTGTCCAGAAGTACCTCCGGGAATGGGGAAATTAATCATTTGTGCTGCAAAGATAAATGCTGCACAAACTCCCATTAAAGGGACAGCTCGTTCTTGATATTCTGCCTGTGCGTGCCTAATAGCTAGGGCAATCAGACCGATGGCAATTATCCAGGTGACAAGGATAACGGGTAGGTTCAAAAAGCCATCCGGAATGTGCATCGCTAAATGCGGCTGTATTATCCAGTACAGCCAGCCGAAGGACGAAATACCCCTGAACGCTACTGTGTCCATATTTAACAAGTGTCCTTTGCAGCCAGATTATTTAAGAGTCTAGTTTTTCAGTAGACCATGTATTTTGTAGAAATTTCAATCCGGTAGGGGGGCATATAAAGTGCAGTGTTGCAGAATAGAGCCTTATGTATGCTTGCGCATTCTTGGGTGTAAACTTTAGAGCTTGATTGCAATCAGCGATCGCATTCTGATAATCTCCTAATTGCAGATATAGCGTTTCCCAGTCTAATCAAGTACACTGATTAAGATATAATTGGTTTACCCATTCTTGCTACTGTACCTCACTAGACTGAGAAAGGCTATAAGCTGTAAATCAAACAAAGATCGATTCATAAATACGGTTCTGAATTCTCAAATTTCCCTGTTGCTTGACTACTAGCCCTGACAAAAGCAATTCTCTTTCATCTGAACTATCAACTGCAACAATCTCTCCTTGATACAAAATTTGTCGATAGAGTTCTAGTAGCCGAGCTGATTGTTTACTTTTAAGCAGGCGATCGCGGATGGTTCTCAAATGCTCTGGCTCATCCTGTGATTCCCAATTCTCTATTATCGACCTTCGGACTAAATTTTCAATCCATTCGGCTTCTCTATTGGTAGGAATAGGAGATGAAGAATTGCGGATGAGTTTACAGAGTTTTTGAGTTAAAAAAGGTTGGCCATTAGTCCAGGCTAACACTTCTTTTAAGACTGTTTGAGGATTGCTAACTTTCTCGGTTAACCCCTGAAGTAAAGGTTGCGCTTCATGCTCTTTAAAGCCTTCTAATTGAATAGTCTGACCGATATTAAAAGGCGTTCTTTGGTGATCAGTAATTAAGTCGCTAGGAGTAGCAACTCCAAAAATAGCAAAGGTTAAACATCGATACTCTGGGTTAATACTGCGCTGATTATAGCAGGAGCGAATCAGCGCAAAAAAGTCATTAACTGGGAAATTTAAACTCAAGAAACTATCAATTTCATCGATAAAAATTATCAAATTTTTAGAAATAGTATCATCTTTTTGAGCGACTTCAACTAATAAAATTTCTTCAATAAATTGACTCAACCTCTGAACCGGAGAAATATCTCCTTGCTCTTGCCACCAAGTTTTTAGATTAACCTTTCTTAGCAAACCAAAACTTCGCCATAGCTCTACTGTCAAGCCTTTGTACCATTGTTCAGGCGTGACATTTTCGCTACCAATGCGAGTTAAATCAATTGCCCCGCAGCTAAATCCCTCATGCTGGAGATGGTGGATCATGCGTACCATCAGGCTTGACTTACCCATCTGCCGAGGATTGAGAATGTAACAAAATTCCCCGCGCTTCAACGCCTTGTAGAGATAACGGTCTGCTGAACGTACAACATAAGTAGGACAACCCATCGCCAAACTTCCTCCCACTTGATAGTCAAAGGTAGAGGGTTGTTCACCACTTTTAAGTAACTCGTTTTCAAAGAGCAGTTCGGCTTGGGTGGCTTTGAGAACTTCTAGGGTTTGTGAGAGTTCTTGAGTGCGCTCTTCTACTCTTAGCTCTAGATTTCGGTTATAATCTTCTAACTGTCCGTAGAGACGGGCATTTTCAATTGAGATAGCAGCTTGAGCAGAAAGAATTCTTAAAACTTCAATGCGATCGCTGGTAAATGCATCTGTGGTTAAATTGTTTTCTAAATATAAAATACCGCTGAGTTTGCCTTGATGTAACAAGGGAGTACAGAGAATCGATTTTGGTTGAGTTGCGACAATGTAGCGATCGCGGATAAACTGTTCTTCAACGGTTGCGTTATTCAGAACAACATTTTCTTGAGTACGGACAACATAGTTAATGATCGCAACTGGTAGGATAGGTGTCTGGCTCTCACCATCTACAGAGTCAATGGGAAGCGATCGCAGTAGAGTCACGTCATCAGAATCTACTGTACTTTCAGCTGCGATTACCCATTTACGATCTTTTTCCAATATCAGAAAGCCTTTTTGAGCACCGCCATTTTCAATTACAGTTTTCATTAACTTAGCCAACAGTTGATCTAGTTTAATTTCGCTAGCTAATATTTGAGAGGCTTTGGTAACTGTGACGATATCGAGTGCTTGGGGATTTGTACCACCACTAGATTCAGTTGTATTAATGCTTTGGTTTTCTTTTCGGTCGTTTATATCCATTAGAAACTGTGGGTACTCCGATTCTAAAGCTTGAACTTTGGCTTTTGCACCCCAGCGACTATAACAATGATAGGCATTTTTCAGGTATAGTCGTCCTATTTCTTGTCTACCGAGAGAGAGATAAAATTCTGCTGCGCGTTCGTAAGCTATGGCTTCTTCGTGAATAAATTCAGATTTTTTAGCCCCTTGAATTGCTTTTTCATAAAGTTCTTGAGCCTCCCAATTTTCTCCCAATACTCGCGCTTTTTCTGCTTCTACTAAATCATATTTATTTTGAAAATTTGCGGGGCAATGACCAGCCCATATTTTCATATCCTGCTGATTTTTTTCTACTTTTTCTAAAATTGTTTTTTGCTGATCTATAGCGCAATTGTGATGATAAGCTAGGAAGGAAAGAGAAGAGTAGAAATTGTGTTGTACATTAAATGATACTCCTCCACTAACTGCCAAAACATATTCCTCTGCACATTGACCATTTTCAAAGGACTTATAGAAGTATTTTTGAAAATAAGCAACGAACATTTTTCCAAAATAGAAAGCAAAAAGTAACCATTGATTTTTTTGATTAATAAGATGCTCTAAATATAAATCCTCTTCATTATGAGAATTTCCAAGCAATAAACAGTGTTTATATTGATTTGAATTTCTTAAATTTGCAATAGTATTTCTAACTATTTCTATAAATTTAATCGAATATTCTTGATTTAGTTTTTTGATCAGTTTGGTGTATTCTGTACTATCTTGTAAAAGATTTTCCAGATTACCTCCTCCGAAAAGATTAATATAGCAACAAGATAGAGCTATATAACAAACATACTCATTATTTCCAGTATTTAAACCTTGCTGTAAATTAGCTAGTAATAGTTGTTGTGCTACCGAATCGTTGATCGGCTCTTTCCAATGTCTTATAAATACATAATATAAATATTGAACAAAGGTTTCTAATTTAGAAATATTGTATTTCTCTAACAATATAATAGACAGTTTTCCAAACTGATATCCAAAATCAATATCTCCTATTACTGCACAAAGAAGCATTCCGTAAGCGCCATAAACAGCAGCAGATTGAGGAGGGTTATTATAATTAAGACAAATATTCAGCTGAGTTAAAATTATTTCAACAAACAATGAAAAGTTTATCGTCCATGTTGCAGACATAACTGGCTGCAATATTGATATAGCTGATTGTTTATAAGGATCGGTCATTTTTGGTAAATCAGCTAAGTCTTCAATTCTTTTTCCTTGTAGTAGAGACTTTAAAGATTCATGTTCTCGATTAATCCTATTTTTTATTTCACTCTCACTAACAACTTCTTGGGACATCTTTATCCCAAGTTTACCTAAACCTGCAATAGCAGTGTCAATGGCTTTCTCTGGCTGAAATTGAGCGTAATAAGACAATATCTTTAATTCATAGACCTTAACTTGATCGAGAATATATTCAACCTTTTGCAGCACAATTGCAGCTAGTTCCTCGATTTGCTCAAACTTAGTATTTAAGTATAGAGCTTCTAAGGTTTCTATATGAAGTTCCAATGTCAATTGATACTGATGCTCCCAGCTATTTTTTTCTAGCAATTCTAAACCAGTTTCTAAATACCTTAAGGCTGGTTCATAAGCTGTTGATACTTTTGCTTTTTTACCTGCTTGAAGATTTAATTTAGCTAACTCATCTTTTTCTAATTGCTCAGTGATTAAGGTAGACCCTTCATTAAGTTGATTGATGATATCGAAAATATTATTTTGTAACTCATTCTCTTTAATACTTTTCAGTAGTAGACGACCTATTTGTAGATGAGCCTGTTTTTTTTCTTCTTCTGGAATGAGAAAGTAAGCAGCTTGTTGAACTCGGTCATGTAAAAATTTGTAGGGAATATACGTCGAATACTGAGAAGAGGCTTTTGAGCTATTATTTGATAATTCTTCTGGGTTACAAAGCAGAGGAACTTTATAGTTATCGTTTAGAGGAATGATCAAGCCTTCATGTAGAGCAGGCTGTAGTTCTCTAGCAGTTGCTATTGTAGATTTATTGTTGACGATCGAAAGAATTTCTAAATTAAAATGGTTCCCAATACAGGCTGCTAATTTGAGAACCTGTTGCGTTTTCTGATCTAACTTTTCAATTTTACTGACCATCAAGTCAACTACATTATCGGTAATAGACACACTTTCAATTTGCTCTATACTCCATTGCCAATAGCCTTGTTGATTGTCTTTTGGATTAACAAGAGCTTGAGAACGATTAAATACTAATAAATTATCTTGATATAAAGAATAAAGAAGTTGAGTCAGAAAAAAAGGATTGCCTCCAGTTTTTTGGGCAACTAACTCAGCTAAAGGTTGTGAAACTTCCGTTGAGCAAATGAGGGTATCGGCGACTAATTGATTAATTTGATTAATTTTTAAGGGGGCAAGGGTAATATCATTGACTGGAACTTTGGCGTGATTAATTTTTTCTAAAGTGTGCACTAGAGGATGAGTAGGACTAACTTCATTATCTCGGTATGCTCCGATTATGAGAAAATATTGATTGTCAGGATCTGACATTAATTGTTCAATTAAGGTCATAGATGGTAAATCTGCCCATTGTAAATCATCAAGAAAAATGACTAAAGGATGTTTTTGTTGACAAAAAATCCCAAAAAATCTTTGAAAAAGTAAATTAAATCGATTTTGGCTTTCAGTCCTGCCTAGCTGTTCAACTAGTGGCTGTTGCCCAATAATTTTTTCGACTTCAGGAATCACATCGATGATAATTTGACCATTATTTCCTAAAGCTTCTAAAATTTTATTTTTCCAAGCTTGTAGTGTTGTTTCCGATTCACTTAGCAGTTTATGAATTAGACCTTGAAAAGCTTGAGAAATAGCAGAATAAGGAATATCTCGCTTTAATTGGTCAAATTTACCACTAATAAACTGCCCTCGTTGGCGTGTAACGGGTTTGTGAATTTCATTGACCAAAGCAGATTTGCCAATACCTGAATAGCCAGAAATTAGGAGCATTTCGGTTGCCCCCTGGCTAACTTTCTCAAAAGCCGTTAAAAGTTGAGTTACTTCTTGTTCTCGACCATATAGTTTCTGGGTAATATGAAGTTTCTCAGTAATATCTTGACTTCCTAGAGGAAACTGAGAAATTTTTTTTAGAGTCTTTAATTGATTAAGGCAAGTCTCTAAATCAGCTTTAATTCCCCAAGCACTTTGGTATCTTTCCTCGGGGGTTTTAGCTAACAATTTCCCAATTATATTAGATACAGCTAAAGGAATATCAGAAATTAGTTCATGAGGTAACAAGGGTTGTTGTGCGATATGACAATGAACTAACTCTATTGGGTCAGTTGTGTTAAAGGGTAATTGATTTGTTATAAGTTCGTAAAAAGTCACACCAAGGGAATAAAAATCACTGCGATAATCTATCCCTCGATTCATTCTACCTGTCTGTTCTGGGGCAATATAAGCTAAAGTTCCTTCTAGTTGATTAGGGGGAAAAACCGTCATAAATTCTTGGGATAAACGGGTAGAAATGCCAAAGTCAATGATTTTGAGTTGTTCCGTTTGGGAATTGTAGACAATATTTGAAGGGTTAATGTCTTTGTGGATAATGTTGGTAGTATGAATCGCACCTAAACTCTCAGTTATTTTAATTGCAATAGCAAGAAAGTCTTCTAAGCTCAATCGAGATTGGGATATTAATAACTTTAAAGATTGACCCCCAAAGTCTTCTAAAAGCATGACTAAGCTATTCTCATATCGCTCTAAGTCATAAGCTTTAATAATGCCATCTACATTCAAAGAGCGAGTAATTTCATATTCCTGTTTATAACGAGTCAGTTCTGAAGAAGTAGGATAATTTTCTTTAAGAATTTTAAGAATAACGGGTTTATTATCCGGCTTGAGGATAGCTCGATAAACTAAAGAGTTGGCACTTTCATAAACTTTTTCTGTAAAAGAATAATTTATTGCCATAAAACAGACAGTGTGTTTTCATCAGAGAATGTATAAGCGAAAACGAATTAAACAAGGGAACGAACACCAGCCGCTTGAAACATCGTGACAACAAGTGTTGTTCCCTGTTTACAATAACCAGCTGTCCAATTAACTTATACTGTACTAAGAGGCAGATAAGGGAAGGGGGGAGCGACAAACCTTATTTGGTCACTCACAAATTTGCCGTTTTCTTTAGGGGGGTAGAACGGGAACTCACTGTTTTCCTCTCCGGTCAATGGCATTTCTTTTGCCCGAACCCATCGTTGTATGTCTTCTTGTGTAAGATTAAATTCAGGAGGTCTCGGAGGATAACCTAGAGTGACTTCAGTATAAGGAGGATTTTGGTTTATCCCTGGTTGGGCAATATCTTTCCTGGTAGCGTAATATGTATCCCAGGATAAATCCAATGCATACTCATAAACTATCTCATAGTTGCTAAAAATTGGCTCCCAAATCCTTGTCCATTCATTATTATCATTCTTGTAGTATGCTTGCCCACATAACAAGAGAGACAAAGATATCGAGTTATAACTTACGTACTCACGTTTAATTAAGTAAAGGTCTTGATTTCCTTCTGCCTGCGCTGTCATTATTAATTGCTCTAATCCATCAGGATTATTATTAAGAGTTCCTTCATCGTTCACGAAATAAGTATCGAGGGGAAGGTTATAGCTATTTAAGATTTTTCTGACCAATTTTATCTTAATTTTATCTTCATCTGTCGGTATTTTCTCTTCGTTAAGCCACGTAGCCGCCATACGCTGTGATAGCTCACGAGCTTGCTTTAAAAAACGCACAGTGGAACGTTGTGCATCCCCTAATTCTCCTGGTATATCAGACATAAAATCTTTATCAATACTTGTTCCCTTTGAAGGAAACAATGTAGAATCAGAAGATTTGGGAGGATCGAGCATATCTAGTAGATTTTTTTTGGTTCCGTATATTAATTTCGGATGCTCCGAATTCTCCTCAAATATAAGTATTTGAAACAAATAATCAGAATCGAGCAAAGAATCGCCTTCGTCCTGAGGAGAAGTACCTTCCCCAATAGATAGATTAGATTTTAGAAAATTAATATAACGGGGTGTAAACTGTACCATAGTTTAACTCCTAATTAACTAAAAGGTTGAATCATTTCAGTAGTTCAGAACTTAGACTAGATTGTAAAAGCGTTTAGGATTATGCCAAACAATCTTGTCTACTATCTCTCGAGATAACTGCATCTCCAGCTCCAAGACTTTTCTAACAACATCTGGCTGATGATTCCAGTGAGGAAAATCTGTGCCAAAAATTAGATTGTCAGAGCCAATATACTCAACAACTTGAGCAAGATAAGGCTCAGAAGGTTCAATGGCAATGTAACATTGACGGCGAAAATACTCTGATGGCGTTAATTTTACCCTATCTTTCACCTCCCAATATAAATTCTTATACTCTTCATCTAGTCGCCACAGCCAATAGGGAAGCCAGCCACAACCAGACTCCAGAAAAGCCACTTTCAGTTTAGGATGACGTTCTAATACCCCTCCTTCAATCAACGCTAATAAAGCCATCATTTGTTCCATCGGATGAGAGCAAGCATGGATAGCAAAACAAGTGTTAAACCTTTCTGTTCCAGTAGTTGGCAAACGACTGTAAGCCCCTTCGTGAATGCCTACTGCTATGCCTAGTCGCTCGCATTCTCTCCAAAATGGCTCGTAAGCAGAGTCGCTCAATAGTCTTCCTTTGACGGGGTTAGGGCGTAAAAAGACGGCTTTCCAGCCAAAATCGACAATTCTATGCAATTCATGCACCATTGACTCTGGTGCGTGCAGATTAATTGCTCCTACCCCCTTCAACCTATCTGGATCGTAGCTGCAAAAGTCCTTTAACCAATTGTTATAAGCACGGGTAAAAGCGCCAGCAACTTCCGGTTGCATAGTATCAATCGCCCAAAGCCACAATCCATAAGTTGGATAAAGGAATGCCATATCGATTCCCATGTGCACCATCTCTTGAATGTGAGACTCGACATTGTAGCCTTGGAAATATGCATTAGGATGAGCTAACATCATTTGCTTATTCGCCTGATCTCGAAGTTGCCTAGAGACTTTTTTTACAATGTCTTCCCCTTGAATTTTCATTTCTGCTGAGGGAGCAAACTGTTTAAATTCTGGTTCGAGATATTCAGCCCACATACTGGGAGGTTCAATTACGTGGGAATCAGCATCAATAATCGAATATCCATTTAGCATCATCTGTAATCAATCTATCTGGGAATTGGGAGTTGGTGCGTAACGCTACAAGTCTGATTAATACGCTGAAATTTTTTTGTAGCTTCACACATCCTACAGTTTTTTGTGTCAGTTGCGTAAGTCTTATTTCTATCAAATAAGCGATGAAATAGCCTTGATGGTAATACCAGCAATTGTTAAAGCATTATTTATCTGTGATAAGAAATTATTAAAATCATCAAGTTTACCAGCAGACTTATTCAGACTATTTGTAGCTTGCTCAATTTTTGAAATTGAACTGTCAGGATTATTATTGAGAAGAGTCATTTGAATTTTTTTATCAGTTATAAGACCATTTATTTGACTTTTTACTGTTTCCAATCTGCCCCACTTATCTTTTGCCTCTAGCCATTCAGATTCAGAAATTTTTCCAAATTTTAAAGCATTGTTAGCCTTTGCTTCAGCAACATCAATTGCTTGAGTTAGAGCCGCATGAATCTCTTCTAAATTTTGCTCATTAGCCATAATTTACCTTTCCTTAATTTCCAAACAGTTTCATTGATAATTAATCTTGAATTTCATCAACTAGAGGGGTAACTTTGTCAATGTATTTCTTGGTTGCTTTTTTAGCCTCCTTTAACTCGGAGGTAGTAATTTCTTGATTCCAGGAATCATTCTGTATATTAGTGCTTTGAACATTTTGGCTTTCATTATTGGAGCGATACTTTTTACATTTTTGAATTTGTTTCGATGAGAGTTCCTGCCGATTTTCATTGAAAATACGTTTCAATTGGCTGTGAAAATCTGCGGTAGAACGAATAGTTGCTACATATGCTGAAGCCTCTTTTTTACGTTTAATAACTTTGTTAATTTCTGCTCGCTCTTGTTCTTCTAATAAAGTCTGTCGTTCTTGAAGTGTGTTAAAATCTTGTGGATTATCTTTTGGTGGATTATCTTTTGAGCCAGGTAATCCCGTTAATCGTCGATTCACCTGATCTATATAGAAACCAAAATGTTCATTAATCTGTTTGATTTCCGTATTAAGTAAATCGTTTGTATAGGATAATTCAATTAAATTGGACAGATTTGCAGAATATTCCTGAATATCTTGATCTGTGCAGACAATAGCGAGTTTCAAATTACGCCGCCGAAAATCATTAACTAGAAGATTAGTAATAAAGTCAACAATCTGAAATCCTGCTTGACGAGCATTTTCATCAAGTTTCCGCCCATTGATGTCAATATTGCCTAAAGTTTCTGAAATCTGCTCGATCTTAGGAGTAAAGCCATTTTCATTTTTGGTCGCTAAGTTTCCAACTGCTGTAACATAATTGACTAAAACACTACCAGCAATTTCAGTATTTTCTGAATTCGGACGGAAATAGTGATCGCACGCATCCAATTGGTCTTGCATAATTTTTCGACTTTCGGGTGTTCCTAGAGCTTCCCAACTTGCAGCTCGAGCGCAGGAAGCATAAATATCAGCCGATATTTGCTTGTTGGCAATTGCTAGGTCTTTGGATAAAGCAGCAAATGACTTAGCTGCCTCTAAATCGTCATTTTTGCAACTCCCAAGAATCAAGTAAATAGGAATTAAAGCCAGTATTACTTTAAATTGCATAACTTTTCAATGAATCTTAAAGATTAGGCGTTTTCCTCTGGTTAGTATTGTTATTTATACTCTGATAAACAACAATCCATAAAACTCATATAAAAACTCATATAAAAACTCATATAGCAATGCGATTTGATTTATGAGAATTCAAAGTGCTACAAACCAGGTTTCTTTAAGAAACGAGATTTCTCTATCTCAGGAATGATTTAGATTGCAACTTCGTGAGGTATAGGTAATTGTAGGGAACATAGCTGTGCCCCTACCCGTGTACTTGATTTACCTGAAATACGCTGTATAAGCTCAAGAAACTAATATTCTTCCTGGGAGAGAACGTTACATCCACATGGGAAAAGAATTGAGTCGATCTTCTGTTAGTGGTTGTTGCAACCAACCCATTTTCACCGGAACTTCATAAAGCCGTCCAGGCGCTAACCTTTTCCACATATGGCGCATTCTAGGAACAATTACCTTGGCAACTCTCAGTTCAATATCGGGACGAGTCTGATCTAAAACCAGCATTTCTAAACCATTGCTCTCAACGATTTGTTGACAGAGCTTGACATCTTCGAGTAAATCGTCACTTACCATTTGGCGATAATCACCACTAACTTTAGTAGCAATTTTCTCGCTTGGAACTAAATAAGGTTGATCGCCTATAGTTGCGGTTTTCCACCAATCGACCGCCAAGCGATCTGCTGACGGGGGATATTGAGTACTTCCATCAGCTTTTGCAAATAAAACGTTGGGTAAAATTTGATTAACTTCCGTCAAGGCTCGACTAATAGCAATCTTGGCATCGAAATGAGCGCCATAACCTAAAACAATATCTTCTACAGAGCGATCGCTTCTTCGAGTAACAGCAGCAAAAACTGGAATATTCAGATCGCTGGTAATATCTAAAACCCAAATTTCCCGATTAATAGTTTGATAATATTGCTTCAGGCTGTGAAAATAAGGCTCGTCGAAACTATCTAAATCCACTTGCGGCTTTTGCAGAGAGTTATACCACCATAGAGCAACAGCATCCCGCTCTACTAACTCCATAAACCCTTGCAGAATAGCTTCTTCAAGAGTATTACCCGCCGCACACCCATTAGAATCAGCCCAACAGTCGGGTTTATAGGATGGTTGATAGCCATAATAACAGTAAGCCGTTGGCAGATACTTAAATTCCTGGTGGGTTAAAGACCAAACGGGAGTCCAGTCAATTTCTCTTTGTTCATCAAAAGGTTCGGGGACTTTTTGAAACCAGCCTTGACACTCAACATTCCATTGCTCTCTATTCTGATATTGCTGTTGGCTGAAGTTCATACAAACATTGGGATGGATCGCCTTGTCCCCCATTTGTTGGTAACTGCCTTTTTCTCTAATTTCATCCCCTTGAAACACCCCAGAATATCGTTCGATCGCTTCGCAAAAACCACTAGCCATTGCTTGAGAGTCAGTCCTACCTTTCCCCGCACTTCTACCCCCCAAATTTTGGCGCAAACTAGCGCAATCGTCGAAAACACTGAGAAAATGATGTTTGGCAATGTAATTATGAGTTAATCCATTCCCAGGAATTTTATTTAGTTCTCGCACAACACCGGTAATGGGGCTAATATGATGTTGATATTTCCTGAGAGTTTCTTGTGGCGAACAAATACGGTGTCCTCCATCGGCGGTAAAGGTTTTCTGGTGGTGTTCTAAAACAACAGGTAGGGGGTTGTTGGTTAACCCATTTACCATCTCTCCACAGCTAGAACATTGAGGACGCTTAACAAAGCTATGATTTTGGGTTTGCAGTGCGATCGCATCGTAAGCGATCAAATTGGTTTCTAGTTGTTGATTTTCTCCTTGGACAATCCACTTAAATACCTCTGTGGCCGTCATTCCTAAAGCAGTTTGTACTGTAGATGGTAAAAATCCCAAAGGAGTAGCTAAAGGGGAAAAAATGTGCTTTTGTCTCTGAATAAACCCTTCAATCGGTCTATTATCTCGCAAACGCTGGGCTAAACAGTTCCAACAACCTGTTTTCCGAGGATTGAATAAAGGGCCGATCCAGACTATTGTCCCTAATGGCTTAACCAGCATCCAAGAAGATTGGGATTTTAAGGCTTGTTGATTGAACTTATCTAGCTCAGGATTGAGATAATCATCGGTTAAAACTACTGTCAAATCACCTTCGTCTGCTACTTGAATTTGCAGAGAATTAAGCACAGCAATCAAGTCTTCAGCAGCAACCGAACCTAATGTTTTTACTGCTACTTTAGTCGATTGCAATCTTTGATAGGCTACTGTGGGAGTAATATTGAGATGATGGCAGAATATGCCTAAGTGCGATGGCAGAGAGTTATCTTCTGGAACAAGATAGCCCTTTTGTTGCATTGCTAATAAAGCATATTGGGCTTTAATACTTATATCCAGAACTTCTTGGAAGAAGGTGGTAGCTGAGTGTAAAGATTTTGGATCTTGCAGTAGTGATTGTTGAATGGTATCTATAATTTCGTCAATATTGCGATCGCCATCGATTAAAGTAGCTAAACTACAAGAAAGGCGATCGCTTAACCAGACTTTTTCTCTCTCGGACAAAAAAAATATATTGTCTGTTTCTATAGTTTCAATAGAGTAACAAGGATTAAATTGGGGTTTAGGTTGCATTGATTGTTATTATTTATTTACTAATCACAGTGGGATTCTAGCGCAATACGGTTCAGTAAAAGCGAACGAAAAGTATATTTAAGGACGAGCTTTCGTATTGCTTCTCTTATTTATTAATTAGTTTTACTTATAAAATTTTTCCCAAAAATGTAATTAATTTTGATTAACTACTTAACATTCTTCTATCACTCTCATGATAAAAGAATGTATAACCCTTGTAAGTAGAACGATATGAAAAAACCAACCTATGTTAAGAAAAATTAAATAGACTTAAACCCTGTTCCCTCCTGCCTCCTGGCTTCTGCCTCCTGCCTTATACCAACAATAAATATTCACACCGACTTACTTAGTATAAGACTTTATCTAAAAAAATATTGATTTCGGCTATTTGGTTTAAGAGGATGTCTGAAAACTTTTTAGTATTGTATTCGAGACTTGTAGATCCCCCTAAATTTTTATCTTAGTAATATTTGTCTGTAATCTCTATGAATCTTGATTATCTCTTTGAAATTGTTGATCGCCTATTAATTGAAAGCCACAATCGCCCCCTTAATTCCACAGAAAACCTGATTCTGCGTGGCATTTGGCAGTATAGAACTTATAACCAAATGGCGATAGAGGCAGGTTATAGTCCCGGCTACTTTACCAATGTCGTTGCCCCAGAGTTGTTTGGGCGACTCTCTAAGATCATTGGTCAACGCGTGACCAAGAAAAACTGTCGGGTACTGCTGGAGTCTTATGCCATCACCAAACCAGCCCCAAAGACAAAACCAAAAAGACAAGACCCGACGCAATTTTTCCCCACAGTTAACCAGGATACGTCACCTTGCTACCCCAGTGGCTCAGTTCCTCTCGACTCTCCCTTTTACGTTGAACGTTCTTTCCTTGAGGAGCAAGTTTATCAAGAAATCGAGAAACCAGGGGCGCTAATTAGGATTAAAGCTCCTAGAGAAATGGGCAAAACTTCACTGCTGCTGAGGATTCTTGACTATGCGAAGCACCAGGGTTACTGCACTATCAGCTTGAATCTAGAACAAGTCGAGCAGACAATTCTGAGCGACTTGAATCAACTTTTACACTGGTTATGTGCCAATATCACTCGCCAGCTTCAGTGTCAGCCGATGTTAGACGAGTACTGGGATGAAAATTTGGGAAGTAAAATTAGCTCTACCCTCTATTTCCAAGAATATCTACTTGAATCAATTACTGCTCCCCTAATTTTGGCATTGGATGAGGTGAACCATATTTTCGAGTATCCTCAAGTAGCGAAGGATTTTCTACCTCTGTTACGTTCTTGGTACGAAGAAGCGAAAAGAATACCCATCTGGCAAAAGCTTCGTCTGCTCGTGGTTCACTCAACAGATATTTATGTTCCTCTCGACCTTAATCAGTCTCCTTTCAATGTAGGTTTACCGATTCAGTTAGACAGCTTCAGTCAACAAGAGGTGCAACAGTTAGCCCAACGCTATCAACTTGATTGGACAGATGGGGAAAGAGCCAGACAATTAATAGCAATGGTTGGGGGACATCCAGCACTAGTACATTTAGCACTCTATTATCTGGGTCGAAAAAAGATAACTCTATCACAACTGTTAGAAAGTGCTCCGACTGCTAGCGGAATTTATTCTCATCACTTGCAGCGTCACTGGGCAACCTTGCAAAAACAGCCTGAGTTGATGCAAGCTTTTGATACCGTTCTGAATGCCAATGAAGCTGTTCCCTTAGATCCCATCCTAACTTACAAGTTAAGCAGTATGGGGCTAATTAAACTTTCTGGATCTCAAGCGATCGTAGGTTGTGAATTGTATCGACGATTTTTTACGAAATAGGAGCAGCAACAAAGCCATTTGCATGCGGCTCTTTTAAGAAGGGACTGGGGACTGGGGACTGGGAAGAAGAAATAAAGGTGTACCTAGCTCCCTTAAAAATCAAGTATGAGTCCTATAGCAACATCTTATGTCTCTCTATCACCGAAACAGTGCTGAGTACCCAGTTATGAGTGCTGAGTCAAAAAGTAATAATCGCACTCAGCATAGAAGGGTCTGAAGAAAGAGCTTTTAAGCATGCAAGAAGAAATAAATATTTATTTCGAGCGGAAAGTGCCACAAGAAATAGCGAAAAACGCGGTCTTGGGCAAAGCCCCAAGTGGAGCGATTTTTCAAGACAATGCGTCCTTGCTTCAATCCCCCCGTTTCGCTCATCAAAGGTTACTCAGCACTCAGAACTTGGCACTCAGCACTCCTGAATTATTCCTAGTTGTTCTTTGATTATTAATGCCTAAGCGTGCCATTCTAAATGTCTTGGCCGGCGCGCCCATTTCTTCTGAAAATATTGCTGCGTACTCTGCTTCAAATTCTAACCAAGGTATCATGTTCGCCATGATTACCCATCGGTTATCTGAGGCTAGTTTTCCCCCAAAGGGTAGTTCAAAGTTCTCTGCTGCTGTTTCTTGCTTTTGCGCTTTTCGATACATCTCAACGCAATTTGCTACAAGGGTTTTTACCTATCTTATTCTTTTTACTGGCACTTTATTGTCTTTTATCCCCCCGAATCTCTTGATTTATCTAGGTTTTTCGTTTATTCTACAAGCCCTATTTAGCAATGTTATTTCTTATGAGTTTTTCTATGAGTTTTTGAATAAGTTTTATGAGTTTCAGAGACTAAGAGAAAACTAACATTAAAGAAAGTTCAAGTAGCATTGTACGAGTTTTAAGTATTATTGCTTATTGCAAAATGTAATGCGACCTTAACCCTGACGAATGAGGTGAATGATACTTTTTATTACGGACTAGAAATATTCTACCTGCTAGTATCCTTTTAGGCAAAGTCAAATAATTTTTTAACGAAAAAATCCTTCTTTGTAGCTTCTTCAAAAGATGCTAGTTAAGTTCTCTTTTAGGCAAAGGTTGTCAAGCACGTAAGCGGTTTGTTAAATTCTCGCTAAGGTACATCTATGTCTTCAATGTCTTCCACCAAACGATCTGAGCGCGGAGTTATTTTAACGCCTCATGGCTGGTACAAGTTACAACAAGCGATGCAAGAAGCAGAAACAGAGCATAATTGGGGACGGCGTTTTACTCAGGAACAGTTGAGCGATCGCGCTGGTTTATCTATCCACACGGTTGCCCGCATTCTCAAACGTGAGAAAGCGGTTGATAAGCTGTCGATCGAGTACCTAATGCGTGGCTTTGGCTTACAGCTTGTTCCAGAAGATTGTGTTCGACCTATTACGTCGATGGAGGATGTCGAACTACCTAAAAACCCGCAGCAGGATTGGGGAACAGCGATTGATGTATCGGTGTTTTATGGACGAGAAGCAGAACTTGTGCAATTGCATCAATGGATCTGTGTAGAGCGTTGTCGTTTCATTGCCTTGCTCGGAATTGGCGGGATTGGGAAAAGCACCTTGGCTGTGAAGGTGGCACGACAGATTCAGGAGCAGTTTGAAAATGTTGTCTGGCGATCGCTACAAAATCTGCCTCCCTTAGAAGAGTTTGTTGATGATATACTACAATTTTTGTTACGGTCGCAGTCTTGCGATCGCATACTTCCTACGAGTCTAGATGGCAAATTGTCTCGGCTCGTCGAGTGCTTGCGGACGACTCGATGTCTGCTCATTCTGGACAATGCAGAGTCGGTTTTGAGCGATACAGGTCAAACCAAAGAAGACTATGGACATCTGTTTCGGGCATTGGCTGAAGTCCTACACCAAAGTTGTATCCTTCTCACAAGTCGGGAAAAGCCTAGAGAAATTGCCTTGCTGACAGGAGAACGATCGCAGGTGCGGGAGTTGCGCTTAACTGGACTCAACAGCGGCCAAGGACGTAAATTATTTCGACATCACGGTGAATTCACAGGCACTGAGGCAGAATGGAATGCCTTAATTGAACATTATGCTGGAAATCCATTAGCACTCAAGCTTGTTGCGATCGCAACTCAAGAACTGTTTAATGGCAGAATTGAGAAGGTTTTGCAATTGCTAGATCAAGGCGTACCGATCTTTGACGACATTCGGAATTTGCTAGAGCGCCAGTTCAATCGGCTGTCGAACACCGAGCAGGAAACGATGTATTGGCTAGCAATTCATCGTGAACCTGTCTCTGTTGCAGAGTTAGGCGAGGATATTCTCAACCAGGCTGGCAAACGAGAATTACCAGAAGCTATCTATTCGCTGATGCAGCGATCGTTGATTGACAAGAATGGCGAACTGTTTTCATTGCAACCGTTTGTGAGCAACTATGTACTCGAACGACTCGTTTAATACCAAATTGGGATAGATAGTATTGTTTGATTTACAAGGTAAAGTATTAAACCAATTCGCAATTCGCAATTCGCAATTACGTTTTGTGACGAAGATTTAAACCCGGACACAAAACGTTCTGCCTGTAGAGGTAGGGGACTTACAGCAGATTGCAAGTAAGTGAGGTACAAAATTCAGGACTGATTTATCAGATATAAAGAGTTTCTACCTCTTCCCTCCTGCCTCCAGCAAAGCTGCCTTCTGCCTCAAAACCCATAACTTTGTACTTCATGCAAATGAAAACTGCTGTAAACCCCCAAACTTTGTTAAAAACCACCTGTATCAAACCTTTTTGGAGTGTGTATTAATTACGAATTACGAATTACGAATTAGTATTGAAAACTTTGACTGAAAATATAGACATATAACAAGTTTCTTAACTTAATAGACTTGTTTTTTGTTCTATAATTCGCAACAACTGCTCAAAGGATGCTTGCGTTCTCGCTTGCTCGTCGAACCGTAAATATTGAGCGACCTGATCGAGAGATACTCCAGATTGTGATCGGCTGACTAGCGTTTGGTAAGCAGTTTCCAAATCTTCAGTCAGGCTTGATCGTAAACTGTTCTCCTCGTAACCCATAGCAAGCTGAGTTGGAGAGAGTACCATCACTGTGCCAGAACCCATTAAGGACTCAACGTAGTGTTGAGTCAGTGCTGCTGTTTTGCGATCTGCAACAACCCACGCTAACCGTTGTGGGTGTGCGCCTCGCTCTGCTAAAGTCTGCCAACGTCTTGCAAATGAACAGGTATCGCCATTCCGATAAAAGTCTCGATATTGCTGATACAACATTTTTGCTTGAGCAATACCGACAAAGTTGTGCAAAGCGCTAGTTGCAACACCTTCTAGTACCTGCCATTCTTGCTTAGAGCGAGGTATTTTGAGATGCGTCAAAATGGCTGCATCTAAGCGGCTGACTGGAACACTGGCAACACTAGCAATTTTGTGGATCGCTCCATCTTGCGCTGCAAATGCTTCCAATCCTGCCAAATACGCCTCTGTCACCTGTTTGTAATCTGCGAATGAAACAACCTGCGTAACGTTCACATTGATGCCTTCTCCAATCAATTGCTGGATGACTAGCAAAGTCTCTGGAGCAACTGGAATATTCAACATCAAGTTCGACCAGCCAATCTGTCGCCAAAGTCGTCGGGCTTCAGTCAGCATTGATTCAGCATCACTGACAACATGAGGCGGTAAATCTAGATTGACATAGCCATCCTTGCCATCAGTTTGATCGTGAACCTCTTTGAATCGTTCAGCCGCTAACTGCATCTCTCGAACGATGATCAACTTGTAGAGCGATGGAACATCCATTTGCTCTGCCATCGCTTGAAAATCGCGATCGTACTGTGAAGCACGAAGCGATCGCTCAATGCTAGAAAAATTAGAGACAATGCCTCGGACTTCGTCATCAAGATACTGTTGTAGCTGCCCACTGATTACCATTTCGCGATCGTAGCGATCGAGCCAGATCGATTGTCCATGCAGTTGGAGCATTTGTAACAAGTTCATTGTCAGAGCGTTAGGAAACACAAACTATTCTTTCAACCTAGTGTGATGTTCTGATTTGCACCAGGCAAGATCGGCCACTAAGTCCCTAATTTACAATGAATCTTGAAGAATGACATTAAGTTGCGGATTCTCTGCTCGATTTTGCCTGGTCTTTCTGGGAGGTGAAATTAGATACTGAACTTAATTGCCAAATGGCACACTCTCACGCAAGTCGAACTTTAAGCTTGTGACCAGAAACTTAGACAGAGTTTTTGATCGCCTTTCATATCATCTTGATTGAGCGCTGTGCTGCCAAAGTCTTGAACACAATTTCTCATCTAAGGAGTTACATCATGTTGAGCAGACAAGCAATGCAGTACAAATTTGAGAATGAATTTGAGAACGAGTACGAAGGCGAATTTGAGTATGAAGGCGAATTTGAGAACGAGTACGAAGGCGAATTTGAGAACGAAGGCGAATTTGAGAACGAGTACGAAGGCGAATTTGAGAACGAATACGAAGGCGAATTTGAGGGCGAATTTGAATACGAAGGTGAATTTGAGGGCGAAGGAGAGTACGAATACGAACAAGAAGCTTTTCTAGGTAAGCTCCGAGCATTGGCTCGCAAATTAGCTCCCATTGTCAAGAGAGTTGCACCCGTAGCGGCACGCGTAGCAGGTGCTGCAATTACAGGTGGTCAATTTGAATATGAATATGAGAGCGAATTTGAGAATGAGTTTGAGAACGAGTACGAAGGCGAATTTGAGAATGAGTTTGAGAACGAATACGAAACTGTGCCGCAAATCGCAGCCCTTGCAAAAGCTTTAGCATCAATGGCAAGCCAAGTGCAAAACGAAGCCGAAGCCGGAGCGCTTGCAGGCGCAGCTACTGCCGCCACAGTGCCGATTACATCTGCTCCTATGCGGCGTATTTCTCCACATTTGGTTAAAGGCTCTGCTGCATTCACTCGCACTTTGCGAAAATCTTCTAATACCCGTCATTTAGTGAAAGTACTCCCCAGCATTTTGGCTCAAGTTCACAAGTTGTTAGAAAGCAAAGTAGCGCGTGGCGAAACGCTCACTCCAGCGATCGCGGCTCGTGTAATGGCTCATGCCATCAGGAAGGAGCTTGGCAATCCGATGAAAGCGGCTAGGGCTTTGTCGCAATCGAAGGGACGTTATCCCTCACCAAGAGGCGCATCACGGCGTAGAAGACAACCCGCTTATTGATCGACCGTTTGAGAAACATATAACTCTAAGGCTCGATCGGTTGAATCACTCGCCTGACTTCCTTTAGAGCCTTCTTGAATCTATCAACTTGCAAGGAGGGAAAATGTCTTATCCGAATTCTCAAGGTGAATTTGAGTATGAATATGCAAATGAGCTAGAAATAGGGCATGATCGCGAATCTGAATGTGAATTTGAGAGCGAGTACGAAACTGAGCAATTTTTCCCACTCATCGGACTAGCTGCCAGATTTGCGCTTCAAGGGTTGGGTCGCTTGGCGGCGCGGGGAATTGCTAAAAAGGTTGCTAAAAAAGCGGCTAAACGGGCAGTTCGTCACGCTCCGAACTCTAGCGATCGCCACAGAAAACGCCAACGTGAGTTTGAGGCTGAATTTGAGGCAGAACGCGCCTACGAGATCGATCCCTACATCGCTAAACTGATCGGTCGCTTGGGCAGTGGAGAGCTACAACGCGAGAGCGAATCTGAAGCGGAAGCTGAGTATGAGTTTATCTCGGCTCCCATGTCCGAGTCTGAAGTCATGATGGAAAACTTCGCCTACCAAGCGGCTGAAAGTGAGACTGAAGCGGAAGCCGAGGCGTTTTTAGGGGCATTAGTGCCAGTATCAGCACGCTTATTTCCCAAATCATCTTCACAAGTGATTAATGCGATTTCTCCGTCATTGATTCAGGGAGTTGCGTTGCTCGCTAAAGTACTCCATAAAAGTCCAAAAGCACGTCCACTGATCCGAACTGTTCCTTATATTTTGCAAGGAACAATGAAAACATTAACGGATCACGCCCAAGAGGGAAAACCTCTCTCGCAGACGACAGCCCTCAGAGTCCTAGCCAAAAATACCGCCAAGGTTCTAGATAACCAGCACCAAGTTGCTCAGGTGATGAAGAAATCCCATCGAGCGCAACATCATCAAGTAAAAATGAATGGTCAGCGCCAAGCGGTTCACAGTTAGTTTGGCTGAGTAATACCAATTCGCAATTAAGAAACTTGTATCTAGCAGGACTTTCGTGATTTGCATCTATTGCCGGATTTTAGAGAATTGGTATAAGCGTTGCAATCAGGATGATCAGATATGAATGGATTCTCGAAAACGCTGAACAGCTTAGAGTTTGATACTGTCGATCGCTCCAGCACTCGCACAACTGCGAAATCAACAACACGAGGTCAACCCTTTCAACCGAAGACGCGACCCAAGACGCAGAGCAAACCTGGTCAACCCCAACCGGATGCTCTCAAATCTTGGTTGAGAGTTCAGGCACTGAATGTGACTCGACACGCTGATGCATTGCGTTCCTTCCAACATGATGAGTTTGGCAAAGATCCAGCCAGTCCTTCGGACGCACATATTGACGCCGTGAATCAACTGATGCATTCACTGCGACTGCAACTTGCAGAGCTATCCCGGCAAGTCGAGATCAGTGCGGATATTGCCAAACGTCAAATGGATACACGCCACCTGCAACAACTGATGCAGACTAAAGACCTTGCCCTAGCTTGGGTGAGAGCGATCGAGACAATTTGGGACTTCTACTTTGAGCTATTTGGACAACGACAAAGCCAATTTGGGGACTGGCTTTTAGGATGCGATCGCATTGCGCTCGATTGCTATCAAGATATCTACATGGGCTTGGATATTCCGCAATCTATTCCATCGCCTGCACCGTTTTCATTCATGAGAACTGGCTTTTCCCCTTCAACGACTCGGCGCGGCATTCCGCTGGCAAAATTAGGACAGCAAATCAACCCATTCCCCTTGATTCAGCTTCCCTATCATCGCTTGGTGAATCCGTGGACATTGGGAGCAATTTTGCACGAAGTTTCCCATAACTTGCAGACTGATTTAAATCTCCGCCAGGTGATTCCTCATGCGATCGAACAACGACTACTCAAGGCTGGCATGAGTCCTAAAGTTGCAGCAACTTGGAAACGTTGGCATAGTGAAACGCTCGCAGATATGTCAGGTTTATTGTTAGGCGGGCCTCTGATCGTGCCATCACTGATGGATATTGCATCACTAGCGCCCGAAACAACGCAGCATTTTCGCCCGAACGCACCGCATCCTACCCCTTACCTACGGATCTTCATTAACACTGAACTGCTTCGCCGAATGGGGTTTCCTCAAGAAGCTCAACACTACCGCTCCATCTGGGAACGAATTTATCCTAAACCTCGTGCTGGTGCTATTCCTAGAGAGATTTTAGACACCTTTCCCAAAGCCCATCAATTGGTGGTGGATACGATTTGCTTTATGCCATACAAACAGTTAGGCGGTAAGGCACTCTCAGAGGTGATTATCTTCAAACCGCAATATCAGCAGATGATTCAAGAAGCTGGAGAACGTTTAGCAACTGGCACCGATCCAGGCATTGTTCCAGAACGATTTTTAATTCCTGCATCGCGTTGGGCACTCGATCAACGGCTTGCAGAACCCGCTGTTATTACCAAAAACTTCTACAAGGCATTAGGAAGGAGATAAGATGAACACCTATCGGATGCGTGGACAGCTTCGAGCGATCCAAGAGAATGAACTGAGAACAGAAATTTTCACTCTCAGAGGTCGGATCAAGGAACTGGAAACCCGCATTAAATCTAAGCAGAACCCAGATGTGCGGAATAAATTAGAAACTGAGCTAAGAGTACTGCAAGGACAAATTCGACAAGCTCAAGCAGACATAATCGTTGCAGGCTTTCGGATTGAAGCTTGGGATAATGACGATCGCTTTGACGATCGCATTAATTCTGCCAAAACGGACTCCGCAGGCATCTTTGAAATGCAGTTCACGGAAGCAGATTTTCTGGATCTCGATTGGACACCGGATTTGTTCTTCAAAGTGTTTCAGAGTCGGGAGTTGCTTGGCACTTCTGAACCCCGTAATGATGTTACACTCCCGACTGATGTCAATCAGCCTGTGTTCCTTGAACCTTTTGTAATTCTCAATGAAGATGAGAGCGTTAGCGGCTACAGAATTGAAAATGTCAGACTAGAACTGCTTGAGACTGAAGAGAGCCAAGAGCGCCCCAGGCAGGCGTTTCAAGAAAGCCCAATCACGGTTTACGATATCCTGCCAACGGCAAATCAAATTGTTAATACCTGTTCGTCTTCTCCTTCACCGATTCCAGCAGATGGTCGAGGCTGTTCGCTAGAGCAGATTATTAATGGTGCTTTATCTGAAGTGCTAGGGCGTAACCTGAAAGACGATCCCAAAGCATTTGTAAATAGTCTGAATCAAACTTTTATGCCTAAACAGATAGATGGGCGGACTGAATACGAATGGACGCCTCGTGCTTATGTGGGCGTGCAGAATGATTTGGGGGGAACAGTCAGTGGTGCCCAAGCCAGTCTCTATCATCGTGCCAAAGCAGCACTCAATGATGCACTGCCGCTATTGAATAAAATTTATCCTTTAAATCCAGCCGCCGATCAACAAAATGCAGAAGCGATGCGAGGGATTATCCGAACTGAAATGTTTGAGCTAGTGAATGAAATGGGAACAACGGGCGGCCCTCGAATTCAGCGGGTTGATAATTTGTTCCAAATTTTGCTAGGTAGTGCCGAAGAAGATGCACCTTCCGAACACATTGCGGGACAACTTAAAACAATGGCTGATGTTTTCGGACTCAGACCTGAACACGTTAACACCGTAGAAGAAGAGCAAAACTACGGCAATTTCTTGATCATTCGCGATTATCTCGTTGCCTTACGCGGTAGTTGGATTGATTATGTGCAAGATGCAGAAGGCGGAGCGTTTGTTGGCCCACAACTGATCTTGCTCTCCCGCGGATTGTCGGTTGTGTCTGAATCTGTTCAAGAAGTCTACCGGATTATGGAATTGGTCTTCTTAGGCCCTGCCGAGAGACAAGCGGTGATTATCGACTTTTTGAAAGTCAAGCCTCCAATTGTATTGCCCGCAGATGTTGCATTTCCGCTTCCAGATGGTACAGGCTTCCTGAAACGAGATTTAGCAAAATTAGTCCCACCGCTATCTGTAGAAGACTTGCTGAATTGGGCATGGCGGTTTGGTGCAGAAGAAGGGCCAGCACTGGCGAAAGCAGGTGGTAAACTTGGCATTGCAGAGGCGATCGCAGGCACGGCTGAACGCTTGATGATCTTAGTCCAAGCTGCGTCATTTGTTCCAGTTGCCAACAATGGATTCCGACGAGAAGGGGTATTGCGCGCCCTCAGAGATTTGGCGTTGCAGCTTAATCAAGTCAGAGAACTCGCAAAGCAAATCATTCCACCTTCTACCAGCTATGAGCCTGATGCGCTGGATCGATTACCCCCTAGCAATTCTCCCACCATCCCAATGCGAAGAACAATCTAATCCAGACCGTTCGACCCGCATTCTCAATCATTAACCACTCTGTTGCCTACTCAGTCGGATTAGGAGATTTATCATGTCAACGACAGGAGAAAATCAAAGTTTACAAGATCGCATGGCGGCGTTGCGAGAAAAGCTCGCCGATCAACTCGGGCCGCAACTGATTCAAAACCCTCAGCTTGCAGAAGCTCTGAGCGACGAGCTTGAGGACATGCTTGCTCAGGTAGAAGCCGCAGACCTGAAAACGCCACTGCCTCCTGATGGGGGGTTAGCAGAATTAATTGGTATCGGCAAAGATGCAGCAGCGAAGGTCGATAGCACTCGCCTGCCAGACAAAGTAGAGGATTATGATGAACAAGTTGCTTCCGAGCGGATTCTAGCAGTTGCTGACCTTTACTATCTCTATCAACATGAGCGCATGGGTGTGTTTCGCGTCATGCGGAAACTTCAGGAGTTGTTTCAGGCGGGTGCAGTCCGGCTTTCCACAGGGGACGGTGCTTATGGGTTATATCGCTTTGATCGCCGGAGTGTATTACGTTACACGCAGAAAGAGCGTTTACAGGCATACCGTCGCGTCTTTGGCTATACCACAATCCCACCAGCGCCCAGTGCCCAACCAAATAACAAATTTCATGGGTTGTTTGTTCAGTTTGTTAACAATGTTGCCGAACTGTGGCGGGACAAACGAATTTCAGATGTGATCCGCGAGCGCGCCTTCGATCCGAGTTTCGGCAGCATTGCCACCGTGAGACGAGCCGGACTAGACCTGCGCTATAACTTGAAATGGGCATCTTACGGTCATGTGAATGTGATGCGAGTTGAAGCCTTACAGCTTTTGGATGAAGCGTTTAGAATTCTGGGTTCAGAAGATATCAAACGACTGTTTGGGGCGGATAATGCCTGGGATGTTATAGAAGAAGTGATGATTCGCTACTTCACTCAACATATTGATGCCTCTCAGCGGCATCGGATGGCAGTGAATGGACGTGAGATCATTCGTTGGTTAGCTCAGAAGCACGTCCTCAATACCTCACGGGCTGAGTTTGAAGCCTTGCTGCGAGAGGTTGCTGAGGTTGCGGAAGAATGGCTCACGAGTGCCGAAAGCATTGGAATTGGTTTCCAGGGGCACACGCAACGGGTGATTTCAGTTAAACCCAAGGTCGAATAATTTGATGAGTAACCGCTGCGTTTCATTGAAGGGATAGCTAATATGTTTGCTACAACAACTCCAAAGTCTGCTCCTGTCGTTTGGCAAGGAGAGACACGGGATGGTTACACCTTGCGATTGACTCGTTCTGGACTGGCAAAGATAGCGTCAAATCTGCAACAAACGGGATTACACCATCTAGTTCAGAACAATCTGAATGGAAGCCGTGAAGCTGCTGTTGTTCGAGCGATCGCTCAAGTCGTCACCAATGCGACTCGTTCAAGCGCTAATCAGAATACTCAAGTTTTCACAGCGATCGGCAAGACCAGAAAGTATAAGATTGTGACTCAACCCATTGATCGCCAGCAAAGTGCAATTATGTTTGTGCGATCGCTTCCCATTCAAGAATTCGAGTACGAATACGAGGATGAGTATGAATATGAGAACGAGTACGAAGATGAACACTTTTTGGGAAGTTTAGGTCGAGCTGTATCTGCTGCTAGAAAAATTGCTCCTGCCGCTAAAAAAGCGGCATCGGCAGTTCGCAAGGCAGCACCCGCCGCCAGAAAAGCCGCATCGACACTCCGTAGAGCAGCACCCGCCGCCAGAAAAGCCGCATCGACACTCCGTAGGGCAGCACCCGCCGCTAAAAAAGCGGCATCGACAGTCCGCAAGGCAGCACCCGCCGTCAGAAAAGCTGCATCGACACTCCGTAGAGCAGCACCCGCCGCCAGAAGAGCCGCATCGACAGTCCGCAAGGCAGCACCTGCCGTCAGAAGAGCCGCATCGACAGTCCGCAAGGCATCACCCGCCGTCAGAAAAGCCGCATCGACACTCCGTAGGGCAGCACCTGCCGCCAGAAGAGCTGCATTGGCAGCCCGCAGGGCGGCTCCTGCCGCCAGAAGAGCCGCATCGACACTCCGCAAGGCAGCACCCGCCGCCAGAAGAGCCGCATTGGCAGCCCGCAGGGCGGCACCCGCCGCTAGAAGAGCCGCATCGACACTCCGTAGGGCAGCACCAGCATTACGGCGAGCGGCTTTGAAACTAGGTCGTGCACGTCCCATAGGAATGCCTCCTCGTCCACGCCCAATCGGAATGGCTCCTCGTCCAACTGCACCTGCACCATCCGTGCAGCGACCCCAACAACTCAAACAGCGCTTGAGTAGCAGCCTTAGTCGCCTTCATGATCGCAGTACTAAGTCTGAGGTTCGTACACGTGGCAGCATACCGAGCAAAGTAGCCCAGCAGAGTCAGCCATCCTTACCAAGGACGAAATTTCATCAGCAGTGCACACCGGAGGATAGGGATCTGTGCGCTTTCTATGCGTTACGCCATTTCCACCCTGAATTCAGCAAGAGGAAGAATTTTATTAAGCAGGGAACCAAATTTTATCAAGGACTAGGACTAGGAATAAATGAAGAAGATGCCAAAAATATGGTTCTGGATGGAGGAAACCCTCCACAACTCGTTAACCAACTCCTACGAAATGTGCGTGGTATACAACAGCTAAATCAAGAGCAAATTTTAAACAGCAACAACATCAAAAGGGTCATTCTTCCTTTGAGCAATAAGCCGCACTTTATTACGATCTTAAAGGACAGAGATGGGAGGTGGTGGAATTACGACAGTTTACTATCACAGCCTCAGCAGATTCATGATTTACAAAGATTTTTACAAGATAATCCCGTCCATGACAATAATTACTTTGCCCGCTAATTGAAAACTTGCTGCAAGAGGTGCTCGGCACGATGAATCAATCTATGAAAATTGCGATCGCTCTCGATTCGCCCTACTTGAACCATTTGGAACTGTCGCCTGCTTTAATTGTGATTGAAAAGTTGCGGTGAGAGCGGGCGATCACACTTGCTAAAGAACGGTTGACTGATGAATTTCTCTAGAGCGATCGCCTTCCTAATGGAGTAGAAAACATGCTCATCGACTGCCACTGCCATGCTGGAAAAGGTGACTTACTCACAGGCCCTTGGGACACCGACGCACCTGTTGAACTTTACTTAAAACGGGCACGCGCCGCAGGAATTGATAAAACCGTTATCTTTTCTCCCTTTCACAGTAACTATGAGCAGGCAAACGCCAACACCGCTCGAATTGTGGCGAGGTATCCCGATCGCTTCATTGGTTTTGCTTTCATTCATCCTCGGCGCGATCGCGGGTACATTCACGCAATGATTGAAAAGGCAGTCAACCAGTGGGGATTTTGTGGTATCAAAGTTCACGGACATGAAGCCCCTGCTACCCGTGAAGTGTGTGAAGTTGCCCGTCGCTTTCGGCTTCCCCTCCTCTATGATGTGGCTGGCAAAACAGATATCATTGAACTGCTAGCCCCACAATACCCCGATGTAAACTTTATTCTGCCTCACCTTGGCAGTTTTGCAGATGACTGGCGCGCTCATGTGCGAGTCATCGACCAAATCGCTCGATTTCCTAATGTTTACACCGATACATCAGGTGTTCGGCGGTTTGATTATATAGTGCAAGCTGTTAAGCGTGGTGGCGTCCACAAAGTTCTTTTTGGTTCAGATGGCCCCTGGTTACATCCTGGTCTAGAGTTACATAAGATTCGCTTGCTCGGCTTATCTCGTCAACAGGAAGCATTAATACTGGGTAAAAATCTGCTCCGACTGCTTCAGGGCGCACAAATACCATTAAGATCAAGGATAGGTGCAGAAAATACAGTACCGCTGTGATTGCAGCTAGGGTTTGACCAAGCCCCTTCTCTTCAGGTGTAGGGGTGTTAACAACTACGAATTACGAACTTGTATTGAGCGACTTGCCCTGAGCGGAGTCGTACCCTTCGGGAAGCAAGCTACGCGTAGCGTCTCGAAGACAAGGGAGCCGAAATATTATCAATTACGAATTATTTTGACAATCATTCGGAAAGCGATCGCCTATCGTTGTAGTCTAGCCAGTAAACATATATTTGCAGTGTATCGTCAAAAATTAGGATTACGGACACATTAGTACGTCTCGCTCCTATTGATAGAAGAAAGCGCCCATTAAACAGTTTTATATTTTTCAATAAAGATGTCGAGCAACTATCAACTGAGCGCAGTCTAGCAAAAAATACCACTGGTTGGACTTTCCCACGCGCAAAACATATTTTTCTAGCAGCTTGCCGCGATCGCGAAACAGCCAAAGAATATAACGGGGGTGGGCAACATCGGGGAGCATTTTCTTATTTTTTACTCGATCGCCAGAGTCGAGTTCAACACGGTAGCACCAATGGCACAATGCTTTGCGGCACACATTCTGAAAATTTTATTGCCCAAGTCGATCGCAAAATATCTGTGATGGGTGTACATTTTAGACCCGGCGGAGGGACTGCATTCTTTAGACTACCTGCTGGTGAACTCCATAATGAAAATATTTCATTGGATGAACTGTGGCAAGGTCATGCCGCCCAATTGCGCGAACGCTTGTTAAAAACGTCCTTGAAAAACCGATTTTCTGTATTAGAACGGTTTTTGATGCAGATGCTGCTTAAGCCTGCTCCCCATCCTGCTGTCGATTTTGCAGTGCAGCAGTTTCAGCGATCCACGCTGCCAACCGTTCGATCTGTAACCGATCAAATCGGATTTAGTACCCGCCATTTCAACCAACTCTTTCGGGATCAAGTCGGGTTAACGCCAAAGCTGTTTTGTCGCATTCAGCGGTTTCAGCAAGTCCTGAATCTGCTGGCTCTTAAAAACCAAGTTAACTGGATGGATATTGTTTTTACCTGTGGCTATTTCGACCAAGCACACTTGATTCACGAGTTTCGGGCATTCGCGGATTGCACACCAACGGAATATTCACGACGAGGCTTCCATCCCTGCCATGTGGAGTTGCCCCATTGAGGTCATTTTTTTACAATTCTTGGGTCTAGGGAGTATGTCATGCTGACATAAACTACCCAAGTAGAGTTACCGAAATAGAAATGCAAATTACAGCTTCAGCGCTTTCACTCAACGTTGATGATGTGATGGCATCAGCAATGTTCATCAAGCAACATTTTGGCTTCTATGAAGAAATGTCAGCCGAGGGCTTTATCTGTCTCTCCAGACCAGATGCTGGTTTCAATCTAATCTTTCTTCAAACTGGACTGGCAAGCTTCAAACCTATCCACATGCAAGGACATCGAGCGGACGGTCTGCTGATTGTCTTTGTGGTCGATGACATCGATCGAGAATACACGCGAATCCAAACAGAAGGTGTACCGATTACAACTGCGATCGAGACTGAGCCTTGGGGAGAGAGATTCTTTCAGGTGACAGATCCGAATGGTGTCGTCATTCAACTCGTCCAGTGGGTTACTGAAAACACAGGAGAACCAAAATGAACAAAATCAACGGTCTTGCTCTGATTATGATTGGATTATTGCACAGTGCGATCGCATTAGGAATACCAGGAGCACTGGGATTTAGTGGAATTTGGCAGGAAATAATTAGTCTTGGTGTGGTTGATGCTGCCAAATCGAATCAGCTTCGTATCTGGGGATACTACTGGTTGCTTGTGCCAGGATTCTTGATGATTCTTTATGGTTTTCTGTGCCATTGGATTGAAAATCAGTTGAATCTACCATTACCAGCATTTGTAGGTTGGGGACTATTAATAGTTTCCTGTTTTTGCATTCTACTGGATATTGATACGGGGTTCTGGCTGGTGTTGCTCGTTGCAGTGAATGCGATCATAACGTCACGACATGCAAAAGTGGAAGGATAGCTTCAGTAGTGCCCAGTTATGAGTGCTGAGTGCTGAGTATAACCCCATAGTTAATTTGTTTTGTCCATCTAGCTTGTGCCTACTTGTAACGGTTAAGAGTATTGATGTATGAGTTATTCTGTTTACCGAATCAATCTTCCAGAAAGCCCAGAAGCAGTCGTTTTTGTCAATGGTTTTGTGGCTCGCGATCTCCCTGGCTTTTTCTGGATGTGGAAACAGCTTTTGTGGATCAAGAACGTCACCGCTAAAGCTAAAGGTTGTATGCAAGTCAAAGCAGGCATCTGTGGTCTTAATGAAGTTATCATGGTGAGTTATTGGGTTTGCTGAAAACAGCCTGAAAGAATTCTTCCGGGGTGAACCTCATCGACAGATGATGCAGTTTATTGCCAAAAATCCTCAGAGCCTGTGTCTTTACAACGAGACATACAGCCCCTTACATAGTGGTAAATACATCAATGAACCGCAAGGTATGGCAACCATTTATGCGCGATTGTAAGCGGACGAGGCTTGTGTAGTAGACTTCTTGCATAAATCCAAAATAAGAACCCCACCCCACCTTTGACTTACGTCATAGTCTCCCCTCCCCGCAGGCGGGGAGGGGCTGGGGGTGGGGTTTAGCGGACTTTTGCAAGAGGTCTAGTGATGATTAATCTACGCCCTGCCACCCCTGCTGACTTGAAGTTGCTGCAACACTGGGAGCAGCAACCTCATGTCATTGCCGCAGATCCTAACGATGATTGGAACTGGGAGGTAGAACTGAGTCGCAATCCTGACTGGAGAGAGCAATTGATTGCTGAAATCGAAGGTCGTCCTATTGGTTTTATCCAGATCATAGATCCGGCACGAGAGGAAAGTCACTATTGGGGCGATGTTGCACCGGATCTTCGTGCCATTGATATCTGGATTGGGGAACAAACAGATTTGGGCAAAGGCTACGGCACAAGAATGATGCAGCTTGCCCTAGCTCGATGTTTTGCCGAGCCGCGTGTGACGACTGTCCTCATCGATCCACTTGCCAGCAATACTCGCGCTCACCGCTTCTATGAACGTCTTGGCTTCCAATTTGTTGAACCACGAAGGTTTGGCGACGATGACTGTTTTGTTTATTGCTTGAACCGAGCAGATTGGCATCCTGCAACCGCGATCGCACCGCAGTAGCGGCAGCTAGTGAGCGATCACCGCACAACAACGCCCATGCACACCGACCGCCGAGAGTTGATCGGTTATGATGCAAAGGTGATCTGCGGTGGGTGATGGACACCGTTAGGCGCTTGAAGTCATATTTAGGAGTTGCATACAAAAATGAAAACTCAGTACTTCACAGCGACAAGTCTTGATGGCTTCATTGCTACTGAGAATGACTCACTAGATTGGCTGTTTCCGCTTGGTGACCTGAATGACTCCAGCTATCCAGAGTTCATTTTAGATGTGGGTGCGTTGGCAATGGGATCAGCAACTTACGAGTGGATGGTACGCAACGCAAAAAAGGTTGCCACTGAGACTGGCTTTGTGTGGCCATACACTCAGCCAGCCTGGATATTCTCTAGTCGCAAGCTGACAATAATCGAAGGTGCGAACATCCGATTCGTCAATGGAGATGTGCACCACGCCCACGCCCAAATGCGAGCTGCTGCTAGTACCAAAAACATCTGGATAGTTGGAGGCGGAGATCTGGCTGGTCAGTTCTACGATGCTGGTTTACTGGATGAGCTTATTATCCAGGTTGGCTCGGCCACCCTTGGCAAGGGTAAGCCGCTATTCCCTCGCAGAGTGTTAAGCCCAGTTCTGCGCCTAGTGTCTGTTCATCAGATGGGTGCTGGCATGGCTGAGTTGCGCTATGAAGTACACAAAGGCGGTGTGAGTGGAGCCGCCTAACAATTGCAATGCAGCGGACTGTTGAAGATCCTGGTTGTGATGCAGAGGCTGTTTGCCGCCGCTGATTGCAACCGTAGTATGAATTGCCAAAGGAGGGAAACTGATGAGTTCATTTGTGCTTTGTCTTCAAGATGTTGATAAAACAAAACTCACGGTTGTTGGGGGTAAAGGCGCGAACCTGGGGGAACTTTCCAAGATTGAAGGAATACACGTACCAGATGGCTTTTGTATTTCTACTGAAGCCTTTAAAAGAATCATTGGGAAAACGTCGTCGATTAACAAATTACTCGATCAGTTATCGCTTTTAAAGGTGGAAGACCGGCATAAAATCGGTGAACTTAGCGGTGAAATTCGCAGGGTCATTGAAGGGATAGCCATCCCTGAAGACATTAATCAAGAGATCGCCCGCCTTCTCTCCAGGTTGGGAGAAAAAAATGCCTATGCAGTACGATCGAGCGCAACAGCGGAGGATTTACCGACAGCCTCCTTTGCAGGCCAGCAGGATACATATTTGAACATTATCGCAAAGGAGACAATCTATCAGCACATCAGCAAGTGCTGGGCATCGCTATTTACTGAGAGGGCAGTAATTTACCGCCTGCAAAACGGCTTCGACCACCGTCAAGTCCACCTGTCTGTGGTTGTTCAGAAGATGATCTTCCCGCAGGTGGCAGGAATTTTGTTTACTGCCGATCCCGTCACTTCTAATCGGAAGGTGTTATCCATTGATGCCAGCTTCGGTCTTGGTGAGGCCTTGGTTTCCGGTCTGGTGAATGCTGATATCTATAAAGTGCGGAACGGCAAGGTTATCGATAAGAAGATATCCACCAAGAAGCTGGCTATTTATGCCTTAAAAGATGGCGGTACGAAATCACAGGAGATTGAGCCTGAGCGGCAGAATAGGCAAGCGCTGACGGATGAGCAGATTTTGGAACTTGAGCGCATAGGTAGGAAGATCGAAGAACATTTCGGCCACCCCCAGGACATCGAATGGTGTTTGGTTGATGACACATTTTATATTGTCCAGAGTCGGCCAATCACTACTTTATACCCGATCCCTGAAGCAAATGATCGGGAAAATCACGTTTATCTATCTGTTGGTCATCAACAAATGATGACCGACCCCATGAAACCATTGGGATTGTCTTTATTCCAGTTAACAGCTGCTCGACCCATGTATAAAGCTGGTGGCAGGTTGTTTGTTGATGTCACACAACAACTGGCTTCGCCTGTCAGCAGAGAAATATTATTAAATGTCATAGGACAACACGATCCGCTCATAAAAGACGCGCTCATGACCACAATAGAGCGGGGAGATTTCATAAAATCGTTACCAAATGATAAAAAAGAACAAAGTCCCAGTAACAGGAATAATAGTGTGCCACCTGCGGATTCTCAAGCGCAAATCGAAAACGATCCGACAATCGTTTCTGATTTGATTAAGAGTAATCAAACGTCGATAGAAGAGTTAAAACAAACTATCCGAACGAAATCGGGAGCGGATCTGATTGATTTCATTCTGGAAGATATCCAGCAATTGAAGAAGATTTTATTTGACCCACAAAGTTCGCGTGTGTTTATGACTGCTATGAATGCTTCATCATGGATCAATGAAAAAATGAACGAGTGGTTAGGTGAAAAAAACGTAGCAGACACGCTTTCTCAATCTGTACCAAACAATATTACTTCGTCCATGGGTCTGGCGCTGTTGGATGTCGCAGATGTGATTCGCCCTTATCCGGAAGTAATTGAGTATTTACAACATATAAAAGAGAATAACTTTTTGGATGAACTGGTTAAGTTTGATGGTGGACAGAAAGCCCAGGACGCTATCTATGCTTATCTCAACAAATACGGAATGCGATGTGTCGGAGAAATCGATATTACGAGAACTCGTTGGAGCGAAAAACCAGCTACACTTGTCCCCATGATTCTCAGCAACATCAAGAACTTTGAGCCTAATACCAGCAAACAGAGATTTGAGCAAGGGCTACAGTCGGCTTTGAAAAAAGAACAAGAGTTATTAGAACGATTGAAGCAATTACCGGATGGTGAACAAAAGGCCAAAGAAACAAAACAAATGATCGGTCATTACCGGAATTTCATCGGTTATCGTGAATATCCAAAATACGGCATGATTAATCGCTACTTCGTTTATAAGCAGGCTTTACTGAAAGAAGCCGAACAACTCGTACAAGCCAACGTTATTCATGAAAAAGAAGATATATACTATCTCACTTTTGAAGAATTTCGCGAAGTCGTACGCACAAATAAACTGGATTACCAGATCATCAGTAAACGAAAAGACGAGTACAAATTATATGAAAAACTAACTCCCCCACGTGTGATCGCGTCTGATGGTGAAATCATTGCAGGTCGGTACAAACGAGAAAATCTCCCAGCCGAAGCTATTATAGGTCTACCTGTTTCTTCCGGAGTTATAGAGGGACGAGCACGTGTCATCTTAAACATGGAAGATGCTGATCTAGAAGATGGAGATATATTAGTCACCTCCTTTACTGACCCTAGTTGGACACCATTGTTTATATCCATAAAAGGCTTAGTCACCGAAGTTGGTGGACTGATGACCCATGGAGCAGTTATCGCACGTGAATATGGCTTACCAGCAGTTGTCGGAGTGGATAATGCTATCAAACTGATCAATGACGGACAGAGAATTCGGGTTAATGGAACGGAAGGCTATGTAGAAATCCTATATTAAAACGAAAATTACAAAATTGGATTTTAAATATTGAGGATTAATCTTTCTGTTAACGTAGTAGCTTAACAATTCATTCAAGCCGACGCCGTTTATCGGCGCGGCTTAATTCAAGCGTTATCCAGACGATCGCCTGATCTAAAAATCTTTTCCTGAAGCGAGTAGGTATTTGTAACAGGACTTACGCAACTGGCACAAGCGATCGCATTTTGTATCTTGCCATTCCTCAGCGAACTTACACTGAAATTTTTTCTGAACCCATAAGCAAGATTTTATTGAAAAAAATCGTCTGCGTCTATTAATATTTGACCAAAAACAAGAGGTAATTGTGCAATGGATACCTTAGAAAAATATCAAAAAAATATCGAAGACATTTTGACTGAATATGTCAAAATTCCCTATGCCTATGGTCAATTAGAAACAAAACTCATCATTGACCGCACAGCTACTAATTACATAGTGATGACTTTGGGATGGCAAGGGGAAGAACGGGTTTATGGTTGTATTATTCATATTGAAATTATAGCAGTCGAAGCATAGGTTAGGACTATGTTGGTTGCTGAAACCTTTGATAATACTGAGTTTCTACTCAGCACGGGCTAAACGCCCCGCTACCGCTAACAGCACAGGCTAAACGCCCCGCTTCCGCTAACAGCACTTTGCTATATTGATAGTAAAATCTGGATTCAGCGTGATGGGACTGAATATGGCATTGCCAATGAACTTGTAGCTGCAGGAATTCCCAAAGATAAAATTGTTTTAGCTTTTCATCCAGAGGATGTTAGACAATATACAGAATTTGCGGTGGCGTGATTTTCAAAAATCAGTACATCTCTAAAACCAGCTAACCTGCCCCCAGCCTCTTACCAATCCTCAAAACGGATGCAATAGCTGCCCCACATAGTATTAGGGCTGCAAAACGAAAAGTTCCTTGAAACCCTGCAACGATCGCATCAGGAGGGGCAACAGAGACATCTGCACCCGCAGACATACTAGCGATTAAGGCTCCAAATACTGCCCCAATTAGAGAAACTCCTACGGTGTTTCCTGATGTACGTGACAAAGACAAAAGCCCAGAAGCAATCCCTAGACGCTCTCTCGGTACCGATCCCATAACAGTGCTGTTGTTGGGCGATTGGAATAAACCCAGACCAATGCCGTAAATAAAATAGCGCGATACATAGCCTAACTCAGTAATTTGAGCATCAAAGGTGCTAATCCCCAGACAGCCGCCAATCATCAACCCCAGCCCAATTGAACTGATTAGTCGAGCGCCAAAGCGGTCTGAAAGTATTCCAGCTAGGGGGGCAATTAACCCACTAAGTACAGCTGGTACGGCTAGTAACAGCCCGACTTTTACTGTCGGATAATGCTTGACCCTCTCTAGAAAGAAAGGGACGATGAGTAGTGAACCGCCAATAACAATGAATGCTAGCCAGCCACTTAGCAAACCCATACTCAACTGAAGATTGCGAAACAGCTTTAGCTCTAGTAGTGGCTGCTTTAGAATCGCTTCAACTGCCAAAAAAGTAGTGAAACTCACGGCGGCGATCGCTAATAATATTAATGCATTAGTACTGCTAAAGCCCTGGCTTTGCCCTAGCGTCATACCTAAACCAAAACTACCCAGAGTCAATAAAGCCAATATGGCTCCCAAAAAGTCAAATTTCTGTTTGCCCTCAATACGTGCAGAAGGTGGCACTACGCGAGCTATTAAGAAACTAGCGATAATCCCCAAGGGTACATTGATGAAAAATATACTATGCCAGCCTGACCAGCTTAAGAGCAACCCGCCAGCGGAAGGGCCAAAAGCAATTCCTAGTGACACTACACTACCGATGACGCCAACAGCCCGACCTCGTTCGGAAGAGGGAAAAACTTCTGTGATAATTGCTAAACTCAGCCCAGAAATGAACACGGCACCTAGTCCTTGAAGTGCCCGAAAGGCGATCAACCACTCGATAGTAGGTGCAAAACCACACAACAGCGAACTGAAAGTGAACAGAATAAGTCCCCCCTGATATAAGGACTTCTTACCCCACATATCCCCCAAGCGCGTTGCTCCCAAAACTAAACCGGAACTGACCAACTGGTAACTTAATACAGCCCATTGGGTGATCGGAAAACTAGTGTTAAAGGCTTGCACCAATGTGGGCAAAGCAACATTAATGATGCCCACATCCAGGGTAGACATGAACACCCCAAGTCCGACACCGAGTAAGACCCAATTTTTTTGAGAGCTTGATAAAGCCAGAGGTTCTGCTTGGAATTGTGCCAACGTTTAGCCTCCACCTTTGACTTTACGGTTGTAAATAGTTTGCATACGTATATTCATTGTAGGGTGTTATAGCAGTCGAAGCATAGGTTAGGACTATGTTGGTTGCTGAAACCTTTGATAATACTGAGTTTCTACTCAGCACGGGCTAAACGCCCCGCTTCCGCTAACAGCACTTTGCTATATCCTCGCTACCAAGTTCAGGAAACTAAGTTGGCGATTTTGTGGAGTGCGATCGCAGCAGGTGCTTGGTCGATCGGAAATGCTCTGGATGATTTGAAAAATTCAGGTTTACGTCAGGTATCTACTTTTGAATCGGCAAGATTGGCTTTTCCAGTTATCATATATTTGGTAAAGTACTTAAGTACTCTTAACTCTCCACTCCTTCGGCTATATCAACGATAGTGTTCAATAAAGTACGGTAGCTTGATGGAGTTACTGTATTTAAGACTAGTTAGCAAAGTATCATAGACAACTCTTAGAAGCAAGCTCTAGGGACAATGAAAAATCGGGAATGGGATATGTCAATTATAAAAGTCACATCTGCAACTGCAAATAAGTACCTTTTTGTATAAGCAATGACCGAAACAATTCGCAATTCGCAGTTCGCAATTCGCAATTGCGGACGTAATTGAAAATTAATTCATTCGGGTTTCAAGCCCCTGATTTTAATCATGGAGAAACAAAAACGCGCAGCATCTATATTTCAAGCCCCCACATTCATGCGTGGGGTGTTATTAATTGCAAATTGCGAATTTGAAATGACAAAGGACAATTACTCAAAAATTTGAGAATAATAGGTCAAAAAATAGCGATCGTATTATTCGCGTTAGACCAATTCTGTATAAAGATGTGTAGAAATAACCTCACTAACTGCGGCACTTTCCGCGAGTTCGGGAAGGTTGGGAGGGGTCGAAATGATGTGCATGCAACTTCACAGAGAATTGGTTTTACTCAGTAAATCAAAAATCAAAGTAATTTATTACAATGGATAATTTTGGAATTTACACACTTGCTAATGACGTGGTATTTGACCAACTAGTAGCTTTGCTAAACAGCATTGAGGTGAATGTTAGTCCAGATATTCCTATTTGTATTATTCCCTATGATGACCGCTTAAAACGAGTTAAGCAGGAAATACATTCTCGACCGAATGTCACCCTGTTTGACAATAAAAGCTCGATCAAAAAATGGGAGGATTTTGCTATTCAAGTTTGGAACGCTTATCCAAGAAATAACCGAAAAAATAAAAATTCTATCGAATGGAACAAAAAAAATAATTTAATCAGAAAAATGTCTGCTTTTGACGGTGAGTTTGAAAAATTTGTATTTTATGATGCTGATAGTTTGGCAATGAATAAGCTGGATAAGGTTTTAGAAAAACTAGATCAATACGACTTTGTATTTGATGACTGGGAACACACAAAACAAACTTCAGTTGCAGCTTTCGACTTACCAAAGTTAGAAGAAAAAATGTCTTTGCCTGAATCTGAAATTAGACGAGAAATCCACTGTTCTAGTTTTTTTGGTTCAAAAAAGGGTATTTTAGGGGTTGAAGAATTAAAAATACTCAAAAAGCGATTGATAGAAGATAAGGAAGTCGAATTGATTAACGAAATCGCTTGGTGGTGTGACGCAGATTTATTTAGTTACATGACTTTTAGAATTGCGCGACCACTATTTAACTTTACACTCAGTCCCAATGGTGAAGATAGAACTGGTAACTGTGCTAATGCAAATCCATTTGTGAACATTGATAATATTCTTTACAACCAACAGGGATTAAAACCAATTCATCGCCTTCACTATATGGGCTATTCTCCTATTGGATTTGCCCGCTTGTGTAAAGGTGAAGATGTTGATATTCGTTACAAAAATGAATTTTTACACTATCGCTTTCTGAAGCAACCAGAGCAAAAACCGAAGCAATTAAAGCCACCCACCATAGCGACTAAAAGCAATCGATTTATCAAAAAACTTTGGAATAAAATTAATCAAACTATTTCCTACACTTAGTTTTTGCCCAGCCTTGCTCATTATGCGTTTAGTTAGTGAGCAATGTCTACTCTCATCTTGCCAAAATGCCTAAAGTTAGTATTTCCATTCCCACTTTTAATCGAGTTAATTTACTGCCTTTCGCAATTGACAGTGTACTCAATCAGTCTGAGCAAGACTTTGAGCTAATTATTTGTGATGACGGTTCTAGCGATGGTACACCTGAGTTGATGTCACAGTACACAGACAACCGGATTAAATATATCCGTCATCAGCAAAATATTGGTAAAAGTAATAATATGCGCTCTGGCTTTGATGGTGCTAGCGGTGAATATTTTATTAAATTTGATGATGACGACCGACTAACACCCGATTTTCTTGCAAGTACCGCAGCTATTCTTACTCATGACTCTAGCATTGATTTTGTTGGTACAGACCATTGGATAATTGATATTAACAATGTCCGGGATGAGGTAAAAACTCAAGAAAATTCTCATCGCTGGGGTAGGAAGAATTTACCTGCAGGTGTGGTAAATAATTTGTTGGAAGTCGTATTTATTCGGCAAAGCTTTCAAGTGGGGGCGACATTATTTCGCCGTAAAACTTTGCAAGAATTAGGATATATGCAGCCAAATCTCCAAAATTGTGAGGATAATGATTTATTTGTACGTCTGGCTTTGGCAGGGAAAAAGGGCTATTACTTACCAGAATTATTGATGGAATATCGCTCCCATGCAGAGCAGCAAGGTATTAATCGAGCCATTCCTTATTTATTTGATAAAATCCAGTATTTAGAAAGTTATAAGTTTGAGTCTGATAAATTAGAGAAAGTCAGAAAAAATCGTTTAACTGAAACGCAATTATTATTAGGTTTGCGTTTGATTGAAAAGGGTGAAACGCAAAAAGGCAGAGAGTTAGTTTTAGCGGGACAGTCTTTTTCGACTGCTAAAGCTTGGACTGGTTTAGGTTTATCGTTGTTACCAGTTGGGTTGCGAGGTAAGGCGTTTAATATACTTCGACAGATGCAGGGTTAGAAATTGACATACAGCATATTTCATCTAAGTTAAGTACACATGTAGCGGGCAAGATGCCCGCACCACAAGAATTTTATTATTGATATTTGTACCTCATTTACCCGCAAGCTGCTGTATTGTACAACTTACTTTTCACATAATCTAGAAAAGCTATGTAGTTGGCTTAAGGAACGAAACCCAACGTTGAGCGTTAATTGTTGGGTTTTACTTCGTTCAACCCAACCTACAATTATCTGGATATAATACTTACGAAACTCATGCTGAAACAATTTATCGACGACAAACGCAGACTTTATATGTGCATTGTGGTGATTGGTTGACACCGTTGTTATTGATATCCTCTGGAGCAGCTTGGCTGCTAATTCAACTTAGCCATACAAAGAAAATCAGCGATTAGTAATTAACTTTTTTCCCTGATCTCAAGATACTACCCAATACTGTTTGGTTAAGCCTAAAAAATAACTTCAATGTAGGTTAGGTTGAACGGCAGTGAAACCCAACATGAACATGGATCAAATGTTGGGTTCCCCTGTGGGATCTTCCTACATTCCTCAACCCAACCTACAAATATTATAACTGTTTAACCGAACCTAATATAAACCCCAATTAAGCAAATTTATCCAACAGACTAATTGTTGGCTGTAATGAATGAGCTTGAAAAAATAATATATTTTGCTCACCAAAAGCAGTCCAATTTTGGTTAGATAAACGCTCAGAGGCAACAATAATTTCGTCTGGGTACTTGAGTGCATTACAAGACCAATAAAGAGTAGGAGCTTGTATGCGATAAGCGTAGCGAATTGCTGCAATTTCTTGACCATCGGTGACAATTATATTAGCACTAAAGCTGGTGTCATATTTTGATGCCAACTCAGTCAATTTTTGAACCGTGGCACGTAAGGCTGATAACAGAGTGTTGTCTGGAGACGACTGCCACATTTCCACTAACAAGGCGAAGATATGTTCAGAGTCAGTCATGCCTTTAATCAGGCCGTATGTGGAATCAGAGAGGCTTTCACGGATTGGTCTATAGAGAGTCTGTTGAAAATTTGAGATTTCGCCATTATGTACAAACAAAAGTTTTCCACTGCGAAATGGCTGACAGTTGCTAATGTCGAGTGATTCACCTATCCCAGCTAATCGCGCATAGCCGACAGTACAAGTAGATTGTACATAGTTGCTCAACTCTTCCAGATTCGGATCGTTCCACATCGGAATCGTATTTCGGTAAATAAAGGGTTTACCCGCTTCGTCATACCAGCCTATACCCACCCCGTCTGCACAAACTGCTCCTGATTTTAATTCCAAAGGACTGTAACTTTGTTTGTAGAGCGAATGCTCTTGTTTATACAGCAACTCATCTAATCGGATGGGGTTACCAAGGTAGCCAATTAATCTACACATAAAAAAACGATGTTGCTGAAAGAGTAACGAACGAAATTCAGTCGCAAGGCCCGATATAAATCGAACTTTTTAACTGTGCAATTACTGCGAATCTTTATTAAATTTAACAATTATTCTTTATCTTGTGTACGCTTGAACTATGACTAAAGTCATGGTTTTGTTTGCAAATTTGAGAATAACTTTTTGTAAAAAAATAGATTAAATAAATTTAGATATAACTAAAGGAAGTAAAAAATATTGCTATTTTATGCATATTATTTATGACAGAATAATTTATTAATACCCCATTTACTCAACGTCAGTTCGACGAATCGCACCCCTGACTTGAACTAAAGTTCAAACTTGTCCCTCTCGCCCGTCGGCTACGGTATACACATAAGTCTCTTGATCTGCTTTGGCTCTGATTGCGCCCAGTTAAGAGCTTCAGTCTCCGAAATTCCGAGTTCGGTCACTGTGGGCAGGTTGGGATTTACTACTACCCTTGTAGGAGAGGACTTTCACCTCTATCCCAGGTTTAGTTATGAGGTTTTCAAGGTTCTGTTCCTTGGCGTTTTCACCCTAAGTTATGTATTGGCTTAGGAACGAGTCATACATGCGTTTGCCCTGGGGTTAGGGGGGATCTAAAAGTGCCTAAAATCACAATAAAATACTTTTCAAACAACCTCTAAGGAACAAAACCCAACATTGAGCGTTAATTATTGGTTTTCACTTCGTTCAACCCAATCTACAATTATCTTGGTGGTTCATGGCTTACACAAAGACGCACAGAAGAGCTATGCAAGTTTCTACACCGCGAATAACTTATTTAAATAACTACTAACTTCTTGACCACTCATCAATAATAGTCAAAATTGTTTTATCACCCAAGTTTTTCACAGATTTTACTACATCGCGGTAATCTTCAAATTGTTGCTTTGATTTCTTACTTCGAGCATCAAATATGCCCTTTGCAAGTTTTTCCGCACCAGGAATCCTAGAGCGTTGCAACTTTATAGATAACTCGTTTTTATCTAAAGTATTCAATAAACTAAGTGGATTACTCTGTTTGCTCTTTTGGGGAATCAGATTTTCAAGTTGCTTGAACTGACTATCTATTCTCTGTCTTTCTTGTAAAAATTCTGACTTAAACTCATTAAATTGCTTCTCAAGACGTAATTCTAAATTTGCTAGACGTGGTTCTAACTTTGTTGTTTCAGGCTGTGGTATTACTGGTCTAGTAGAAGAATCAATTTCTTTAAGAGATACAACTTGCTTTACTACTAAATCCTCTAATTTTGGGGTAATGACACAAGCATTAATCATTTCACCTTGTCGAGGATTTTTTTCTCTTGCCCTAACAGCAGCATAATATTCAAAATGTCCATCAACTACCGTATAGTTCTCTACTCCTGTCACTTTCACAACTAATGGTCTAACAATTCCTCCAGTTTCTATAATTATATCTGCAAGATTTTCTAAATCAGCTTCTGCAAAATTTGAACGAGGTTCATTAGAAGCAATACTTTTGACATCTACCAAAGAAAAATTAATCATTAATAAACCCCCATTTTTCTGACAACTTCATCTGCTAATACATTAAATTCTTCAGCAGAAATTTGAGCCGAAGTTTTTAACTCGGCAAATTTCATAATAGACTTAGGGTCAGGATATTCTAAATCTCCAACTGGAATAGTCTGATTCATACATTCTGATAACGCTGTTCTATCATAAATTACAGCTTCCATAAGTGGCAGTTGATAGCGCTCTAAAATTACTTCTCTCTGTTTTGGAAAATTGTATTGTAAAAATTTAGCATTTGTTGAGATTTTAGAAGCAAGAACGCCCATTATACTAATAGGCGGTTTACCCATCATTTCTCTAGATTCATTAATTTGATTAAGAAAATTTTTGACCGTTGGTAAACCTTGATTAGCAAATGGTTTCAAATCGGATGGAATTATCAGGTAATCACTAGCAATCAGTGCAACTTCAGCATACAAATCTCTAGAGGGAGGAGTATCAATAATCACAATATCATAGTTATTTTCTACCCTTTTTAGTTTTGTTACTAACCTGCTCCTACTAGCTAATATTTTATTCAGTTTATCCTGATGTTCAATTAATGTAATATGTGAAGGAATAACATCAATTTCTGGATTGTTGAAATAATCAGATGTACGCACTACTTCTGGAATAAAGTTAAAATCTCCTGATTCTAATAAATGGTATACGTTTCGCTCTCTTAAATTATCATCTTCCTCAAATTGAAATTTGATTAATCCTGTAGCAAAAGTAGTATTTGCCTGGGAATCTATATCAATTAACAGTACCCTTTTACCTTTTTTACTGAATGCTGCTGCAAGATTGACTGCAACAGTAGTCTTACCAACGCCACCTTTGTTGTGGTAGATTGCAATCGTTTTCATTGAATGTTGCCTCTTTATTTTAAAATTTAAATTTTGTTGAGTTATTTGGACTTCTGGCTTATCTACTAACTGTCCTTCTTTAAGGCTCTCTCTAGCAATTAAACTTTTAATTTTATCTAACTGTATCTCAACTTCTTTACCAGTACATTGAAATACTAATTGAATATCATATTGTAATTTTTGATAAATTCTAATCTCTTTGCCATTAGTCAACAATCCATACCTGACATTCAAGCTGGTTAAATAATGCCTGAGTCGGAGGACATGATGATTTAAATTTTGTTTGGGATGCTTTGCCTCCATGACAACACTCAGCGGTGAGTTGGCATCTAAGACGAAGGGAATCACTTGTGCAGCAAATGCCAAAAAATCTAAGCGGATGCTACCAACGGCAACTTCTTGATGCCAGGTGTCAGGAGTATAACCTAGCTGTGGTAGCAAATATTGCACTATGAGTTTGCTTTCAACTTCGCTTTCGTTACGGCACAGCTCAGGATTAAAAGGCAATATTTTTCTACCTCTAAATAATTATTGGACTTGGGAAAAAACCTGATATTTGCTAGATTATGGCATAGCCTTAATTATTTTGAGTGATATAAATCACTTAAAAAATATAAAATACCATCAGAAAATTAGTATTTCTGCTGATAAAGTAACCAATTTTGAAAGCTAGCCATATTTAAAATTAACAGGCTACGTATGTATTTCCCCATTATCCATGTAAATGGCTAGAATCAAAGTGTTTACCTATTTGCGCTAAAGGTTTTGGCTACTGTATCTTGTCCCCACTGCCATCAACTTGTTGATAGTCAAGCTATTAGTTGTCCCTATTGCCGGACGACACTTAAAGCTTACGGTCATCCCGGTATTCCATTGCACCGCGCTGCTGGGGATGGGTATCTGTGCGACACCTGCACCTATCACGCTGATGATACTTGCAATTTTCCTCAACGTCCCTACGCCAAAGACTGTACCCTCTACCAAAATATTGAACAGACAAAGTTAGAGTTGGAACAGCAGCGTTACACTAACAGTTTTGCAGTAACTGTGAAAAGTTGGGTAAAACGCAATCAGGCTTTGCTGTTGCTATTAAGTTTATTATTGGTATGTTTGTTCTTCAGTCTAGTAACTTAGATGAGTTTAAAACAATTCCCTGTTATCTGGGGGATTAGTCATCAGTAACAAGATTGTGCGGCAATAAATAAAACTTAATCTTGCTTTTTTAGAAATTTTGGCGATCTTTGGGGATCTATTTTGGATTCGTCCATGTTATTTTGAGATATTAGAACAGACCCTACCTAAAAATAGGAGGGTCTGTTCTGCAAAAAACAAAGTTCCACTCTAAGTAGGCGAGTGATGTAAAGTTTGGCGACCTACCACACTTGCTCTACTCAGAGGGGGAGTCTAAAAACTTACCCTTAAGGAGGTGAGCTTATGTCTAGACTTATGTCATTAAGTCTAGAAGAGTCTGTCTTGCAAAGTCAATGGACTGCCCTAACTGAATTACATCGTCAAAAGCTTGAAAGAGCGCCTAAAATCATTGAGCTAGCAAAACTGACAAACCAAAAACTGGAGATTTTGGAGTGTTTGGCAATCAAAGGCGAGAGCAGTGCCAGAGCAATTGCCGAAATAATACATCGCTCTAGGTCAACTGTCACAAAGGAATTGAGAGAGCTTTCCAGTCTCAAATACGCAAATTACAGAGAAGTTAGTGCAGGATTAGGAGCAGTAAAACCAAGGCGTTTGTACGATTTTGCACATGATTTTTCATCCGATACAATTAATGCTGCCATAGAGTACAAAAGGACAAAAAGTTTTAAGCTTCCTAATTCTGTTGCAGAAAATTTACTGGAATCGGTTTTGTCAGATACTAATCTAAATAACGATGTTACAGAAGAGAGAGATTTATTTTTCTTTCATTTGAGACATTTAGCTTTAGAGTTGTCACCCACTGTTCAATCTATTTTGAAGTTGATTCCAGATGTTGGAATCAGGTCAGCCGAGATTGCTCATATACTTGGCTTCGATAATACGACAGTCAATAAGCACCTGAAATATCTTGTAGAGTCAGGCTGGCTTTGCAGGCAAGTATCCAATACCAAAACCCAAGGTAGAAGTGGTTACGCTTATTTCCCTGTTGCTGGAATTAATGCTGAATTAATTCAATTTTTATTAGAAGACAGTGACCAAACTTCAAACGGCGCATTAATTCACTCACAAAATGGGCATTACGATTATGACAATGTATCTCAACTTGGCTCTTCAAATACTGGTGCTATTCCTGCCGATATCAAGTTAACATCTCCAGGTAAACTGATGTCAGAAAATCATTTTAAGGACAACTTAGACGATAGCAATGCAAACATTTTTATGAAATCCGAAGCAACTCAGCAAAAAGCTACCGCTCCATCAGCATCTTCAGAAAATAATCTATTAATGCCTGGAGAAATCATGTCGAAGATTAAGGAATTGTTGGTACTTCGCCGCGAAGTCAGCAGAATAGAGCGCAAAGTCAGCATTATACATAAAGAATTGCGCGATCTTGGCGGCAAAGATGCTGAAGAACTAATAGCTGAACTGGAATCAGAAAAAATTTAGCTAAAGCGGTAAGGTATTAGTATTAGCGCTTGGTGAACTCATAGGCGGCGCTTGATGCTAGACAAGTCTCTTGAACTTAGTGCTGAGGGTTTCGATTACCCTCCACAAGTTTGCATATCTATCTACTTTACAGCCGCTTAAAGCTTGCTAGAGGAGCATTATGAGACTAACGTAATGGATTTTAGAGGAATAATTGCCAGGATAAAATAATGTTGACAGTAAGAACTATAAAAGCCGAATTTGACAACGCAGAATCCTATGGGTATGTTTATGGTTATATAGTACGCAAAGATATATTTCCTGTTTATGTCACTCTTGGCAAAGAACAAGAGTATATTTCATCGCCATTGGACGACAAAAATACTGACTTTAGAACTTTTGCAAGCTGCACTGTTTACATTGCCGAAACAGATGAAGAACTTGATAGGGAAAAGTATATAGAAATAATTCCACAAATTAAAGTAAGGATATTCTGCTGAAGAATTAATTTGAGCTTGCAAGCAAGGTGTAAGTAACTTACAAGTTCTATTAAAGAATTAACTTCTCCGCTTTCCCATGTTAGGAATCTTCTGGACTGCTATTTGGCTGCGGTTGTCCTCTATAAACTGTTTCAAGTCGTCTAACCTTACTTGAACTGCTTGACCATTTTTAAGTTGAACAGTACCCTCAATATCATCAACCTCTCTTGAGCTTACGGTACTGTCCTGCAACCTTTGTTGAGTTGCAGATATCTTATTTTTACCTCGCAGCAAACCCCAGAAATTTTTCAATCTATAAGATAGGGTCATTTTAGTCACACAAAGTCACTTTTTTAGAAAAGGGCTGATTAGCCTATATTACCTTTAACAGTTTTTTATCATATAATTCCTCTATCTTGTGACAATTCTCATACTTTTTATCGTAACTTTATTAAAAAAGGCATCAAAACGAGAGATGCCCAATCCCTAACCTTCAAACTGTGGTGATTTTGGATGCTTCTGCAATAGGTTCAACTTGTATCGGTAGCGCTTTTTCATCAAAGGTGGCTAAGTCGAACCAAAAAGTAGTGCCAATGCCGACTTCACTCACTAAATGGACTTTACTACGATGTCTGTCGATGATATTTCTGACAATCGATAAACCTAAACCCGTGCCTTCTAGGGTGTGAACTCGGTTTTCTACGCGGAAGAAGCGTTCAAAAATTGAGTGTTGATCTTCTGTGGCGATGCCAATTCCAGTATCGGAAATTTCAACCCGCACTGGTGCAGATTCGGTATGACTGGGTTTGAAATCTAGTTGGTAGGCGCGGATTGCTACTTTACCACCGACTTTGGTGAATTTAAGGGCATTACCAATTAGGTTGCCAAACACTTGTACTAACAGATCGTAATTACCTAATACCAACGGCAAATTAGGAGCAACTTCCTGAACAAGTTCAACACCTTTATCTTTTGCATTGAGTTGGTAAGTACGCAGGGTTTGCTCGATCGCTTGGGCTAAATCTACGCCATCAAAGCTGTAGTTGCGACCAGATTCGAGTTTTGACAAATCCAAAACATCGTTAACTAGGCGGGTGAGGCGATCGGTTTCATGGTTGACTGTTTGCAGAAACTCTTGGCGTTCTTGTAAAGCTAAATCTTCGCCGTAGTCGTGCAGGGTTTCAATATAGGTTTTGATGTTAAATAGAGGCGTTCGCAGTTCGTGAGAAACGTTGCTGATAAATTGACTTTTTGCATCGTTTAGTTCGACCTCACGGGTTATATCTTGAATAGTAATCGCAATACCTTTAATACTTTCCCTTTGCAGGTTGAGTACTGTAGTCAAGAGAATGCGGATCGTCCGTGGGGTGGGTTGTTTAATAAAAATTCGGAATTCGGCGCTTTCGCATTCGCCTGCTGCCATTTCGTACAAGGGACGGGTGATTTCGATTTGTACTGATGCTGGCAAGTGATGTAAGACATTGCAACCTACTACATTAGCGGCTTCCCAGCCAAAAATTCGCTCTGCTGTGGGGTTGACTAAAATCACCTGCATGTTGTTATCAATCAACACGGCACCATCTGCGATCGTGGAAACTAGGGTTTCTAGTTTGGCTTTTTCTGCGGTCAGTTCTTCAATGTTCTGTTCTTCATAGCGCTCTAATCGCTCTGCCATCTCATTAAAGCTTAAAATTAATTCCCCTAGTTCGCCACCTAAAGGTAAATTAATGCGCTGCTTAAAATTCCCGGTAGCAATTTGCTTTACCCCAACTAGTAGTTCTTTAATCGGCTTGGTGATGGTCAAGGCGTTAATCACTCCTGCCAAAATCACCATTACCCAAATTGTGATAAAAACGGCAATGGTGACATCGCGGGTAAAATTGGTGGAAATGACAGCGGTCTGATTGGGGTTGATCCCGATCGCTAATACACCTAAGTATTTTTGATTGACGATCAGGGGAATAAATACATCGGTGACTGTCCCATCTGGGGTCGTGTGTTGCCGCACCATCGGCTTTTCCCCATCACCAGGGTAATCTTCTGGCAGTTGTATCCGCCGTTTAATGGTAAGGGAGTTTTTTACCTCAGCTTCCCAAAAAGGAATGCCAAAAAAGATTTCCCCGGTTTCATCGGCGTAGAGCATATAACGCACACTAGAGGTGCTGCTATAGAAACGTTGGGAAAATTGGGCAACCTCAGTCAGATTATTGTCAGCGACCAAGGGGGCAACGTTAGCAGCAAGCAACAGCCCTAAATCACGACCAAAGCGGGTGTCATTCATCCGCGCATCCTGCTGAATTGTATTCACAGCCCAGAAGGTCAAACCACTCATCACTAACGAAACTACCATTGTGGCCACAGCCAGCAGTTTAGTCTGGAGGGTGAACTCCGACCACCAACTTGCGATCGCATCTCGAATTGTTTTGAACAGAGTTAGCATCTTAAATAAAGTTGTTAGTAGTCTTTGTTATAAAACCCAACAACTAAAAAATTAACAGTTAATTTGACAAATATGTTAGGGATGAGGGAGGAATGGGGAAATTGGCAGAAATAACTGAGCTTTGAGAAAATCCATGACATCATAGAGCGTGAGGCGTGTACCTGCGATCGTCAATCCACGTTCTGTACGAATAATGGCTGTTTGTCTATTGGATGCCGGAGTCATATCTTATGCTACTGGAAAACTGACTTTATATTACCTTGCACAAAAAGCTTCGCGATTCCAGATTGTAAGAGAGTGCGATCGCTACAATGCTACTGCAAAATCTGTGTACTGCCACATCTTCGGCTCATGGAATGCTAATACTATATCTTCCTTGGCAACACCTGCACGAACTAGGTCATTGGCGATACCATCTTCAGTCCAATCTTCCTCAATCCAGAATTTGCCATCTCGAATCCGAACGTAGACGGTCATACCAGTAATGCGTTCGCCATTTTGCCAACCAAGGTTCATCCAAATATAGTGACCCTTTGGCTCATCCATAATCAAAAATGTTTCGATGTCTCGGTTAGGACGACGGTTACATAGTTCTACATACTCTGTCAGGATACGCTTAATTATCTTGGGATACTCAGTTAATTTATCCATTGTGTGATTTCCTCTGTTTCTGTATCGACAACAATGAGTGGAAGTTGATGTTTTTGGAGGATAAGTTGAATAACATCCTGGTTGAAAAAACTTTTATAAGCGATCGCACCAATAGCAAGGTAAAGTTTACGCTCTGGTGCTGTTTCCTCTAAAAGATAACGGTAGATGTCATACTGACCGAGAGCTTCTTTCAAATCTTGTATCTTTGATGCGCCAACAAAGCTTTTCACTTCAACAACAAGTTTTTGCCCATCTCGTTCAGCCGCAATGGGACGTTCAGCACCGAGATCGGCGTATAAGGTTGTTCTTCGATACTGAATTACGTAGGGGTCGTCTGTAATCGCCCAGCCGTCTTTGATGAGTGCGTTTTTTACCGCGTTATGGATAATATCTAACTTGGGCATAGCTTAAGTATAAGTCAGCCTCACATCTGTCATGAAAACCAGTGCCAGCCTTCAAGCTAACATTCAGACTGCATTTGGATTTGATGCCTTGAATATTAAATTAACTCGCTAAAAAACGTTATATCAACACAGAAAACACAGCAATTTTCGAGATTTTCATACATCTTCTGCATATCCTGTAGTGTATTCCGATAAATATTTAACTATCGCTTATGGGGTTTGCTCCCCCTGCTTCGTACTTGCCATTCTATGCCCAATATCTCTCCGGTAGTATATCCCTTCAAACTGAATATATTTGATCCCTGCGTAGGCTTGGGCGATCGCTTGCTCAAAATTTTCTCCGGTTCCCGTCACATTTAACACTCGACCACCATCTGTGACTATTTCTTGTTGCTGGTTCAATTTCGTACCTGCATGAAATACAGTTGCTCCTGTTGTCTCTGCCTCGCCAATGCCAGTAATTACCTGACCTTTTTCATATTCTCCTGGATAACCACCAGAAGCGGCAACGACAGTAGCAGATGCTCCCTCTTTCCAAGCAATGGGCGGCAATTCACTTAATCGCTGCTGTACACAGGCTAAAATCAACTCTTCTAGGGGTGTTTCTAACAGTGGCAAAATCACTTGGGTTTCGGGATCACCAAAGCGACAGTTAAATTCCAAAACCTTCAAGTCGCCATTGGGTGCAATCATTAACCCAGCATACAGCACGCCTCGGTAATCAATGCCTTTTGCTCTTAAGGTGGCGATCGCTTTTTCTAATACTTCTGTTTGAATGCGTGCCATTAACTCTGGTGTAGCGATGGGTGCTGGGCTGTATGCTCCCATGCCGCCAGTATTTTCCCCTGTATCGCCGTCACCAATCCGCTTATGGTCTTGAGCTGGCAATAAGGGTCTAATTGTTAACCCATCGGTCAATGCTAAAATTGACACCTCTTGCCCAATCAAACATTCTTCAATGACGACAAATTTACCAGCACTGCCAAATTGTCCTTGAAAAATTGCATCAATGGCACTTTCTGCCTGTGCAACTGTTTCAGCTACCGTTACACCCTTACCAGCCGCCAAGCCATCAGCTTTAACAACAATTGGCGCTCCCTGAGATTTGACGTAAAATTTTGCTGCCGCAACCTCCGTAAATACCGCAGCCCGTGCCGTCGAAATCCCTGCTTCTTGCATCAGGGCTTTTGCCCAAGCTTTACTCGCCTCAATTTGCGCTCCGGCTCTGACTGGACCAAATACCATCAATCCTTTGTTTTGGAGGTAATCTGTGATTCCCTTAGATAGGGGAACTTCTGGCCCAACTATTACCAGAGTTATGCCATGTTCTAGAGCATATCGGCTGATTCCCTCAAAATCATCTACTGCTAAGGGCAAGTTCTGGCAACGTTCCATACTTGCCGTGCCCCCATTCCCTGGTACACAGATAACTTGCTCAATTTGCTTAGATTGCAACAGTTTCCATGCTAGAGCGTGTTCGCGCCCCCCATTACCGACAACTAAAACTTTCACTAATTTCCTCGTGCGTTTCTTGCAAAATGAGAATACCTGATTCGACTCTCGCGGATCAATTTTTTCATCAATTCTCACACTTGTGCAAGTCTCTATTTACTTATATTAACTATTTTGCCTTTCCAATCCCAGTGATTTGAAAAATTAACTCTGCTGCTTTACTCATTAGCGAAGTGTTAATCTCAAGTTGATAATTCCCCTGTTTTAAAATTTCTATCACAACTTTATTGAAATCTGCGTTACCTTTCCTCGCACCCAAACCATTAATTGCACATTCAATTTGCCTGACGCCACAACTTAAAGCAATGAGTGAATTATCTACCGCCATACCCAAATCATCATGACAGTGTACTGAAACGACAACTTGATCAATATTTGCTACTCGATTAAAAACCATTTGCAGAAGTTGCGAAAACTCTTCTGGTGATGCTAAACCTAAGCTATCAGGAATACTAACAGTAGTAGCACCACTCTTGATTGCAGTTTCAATAGATTTACACAAAAAATCTGGCTCACTTCTAGGAGCATCAAAAGCGCTCCATTCTACATCATCACAGTAATTGCGTGCGAGAGAAACACTCTCTTTGATTGTTGCTAATACTTCTTCTTTGCTTAATTTAGACTGATTTTTCAGATTTACCGGAGTAAAAGTGTGAATTCTGCCTCTGATTGCTGGTTTAATTGCTTCAGCAAGAGTGATTATTTCATTTGAATTGGAACTAGCTAGCCCACAAATAATAGAATTTTTAATTATTTTAGAAATACTAAAGACTTCATCAAAATCTTTTTGAGAACTTCCTGGATAAGCAACTTCAATAATATCTACTCTCATTTCTTCAAGCAATTGGGAGATAGTAATTTTTTGTTGTAAATTCATTTTTACACCGGGCGTCAATTCTCCATCACGCATGGTGGTATCAAAAATAATTACTTTGTGATTATTTCCTGACATATTGGCTAGAGATAGCGATCGCTGACATCAAATACAATATTAAGGAATATCTTCACTTAAGAAAACTGTCTCTAAATCCCGATAACCACTGACAATACGTACAACTTCCACACCGCCATCAATGGGACGATAAAATATTAAATAATCTTCTACTGGAAAACTCCGTAACCTGCGGGCAAAATTATCGAAACTTTGCCCCATATTAGGAAAATCAGCCAAAAGTTTACACTGCTGTTTAATTTTTTCGTTGAGTCTTCGAGCCGCATCAGGATTGTAGCGGATAATATAGCGATTAATCTGTTTGAGGTCTTGCTTGGCTGGTATTGTTAAAACGTACCGACTCATTATTTAGCAGCCTCTGCTTGTTGCATTTGAGCTTCAGCACGTCGGATATCTTCTTCAATTTCTGCAAATACCTCTTCACCATCAACTACTTCACCACGCTCTGAAGCTTCAAGACCTTCTTGGATTTTAGCTTTCAATTCTGCTAAACGTTTTTCTTGAACGCGATCGCGTTCATCTAGCAATCTCAATGCTTCACCCATCACCTCACTCACTGAGTGATATCGACCACTATTAACTTTATCCTTAACCAACTGCTCTAGTTCTGGGGTCAAAGATACATTCACAATTATTACCTCATTCCATTTACTCTATATGTTAACCATGTTAACCGAAAGGAGTTGGAGCAAAGTTAAAATAATTCGTAATTGATAATACTAGCCTGTACCAAGTATTACGAATGACGAATGACAAATGACAAATGACAAATGACAAATGACAAATTAGTTAATTTGCCGCTGTTTGGGCTTCTTGATAAATTATTTCTTGGAACTGGATCATATCTTTTTGTGGATCGGCGTGGCTAACTTTCACCACTATCTGTTCGCCTAAGTTCACAGAACGTTTGAAAACCATTGGCAACTGCAAGCCCAAATCTTCTAACAAAATTAGGGCTAAGTTGCTGTCTTCTCGCAGCCACATCAACACTGTCACATCCCAAGTTTCCTCTGGATGACGGCGTAAATACTCTAGTGCATAATATCTATTAGTTTGTCGTTCTACCATCGTCACCTCTTGGGTGATGCTGGTGACAGTCATCATCACTTCTTTAAGTTGATCTGCGGAAAATGGCAGAACTTCACCCCGCAAATGGGCTTTCAGTTGGAAATGGGTGAGTAAGTCACTGTAGCGGCGGATGGGAGAGGTTGCTTGGGTGTAAGTATCCAAGCCCAATCCAGCATGACGCAAAGGCGTAATGCTCATTTCACTCTTGGGCATACAGCGACGCATGGCGCAAGCGCGAACGAATCCGGCTGGAAGTAAAAGCAATTCTTCATCTGGAGGTAATTCTGGTTGCGGTTGACCGCGAAAGGGCAAAGGTATGTTATGAGTTTTACCATAACGAGCCGCAACTTCACCGGCAACAATCATCATTTCTGCTACCAGTTGCCGCGATGGGGAATCGTCCAAAATATCAATGTGGATCTCCTCACCTTTGACTTTGATCGCCGCTTCGGGCATAGTAATGCTAATTGCCCCTTGGGCGTAACGCCAAGCTTTGCGCCGCTGTGCCCAAATTGCGATCGCCGCAATTTCCGGTTCTGCCTGTACCCGTAATTGCAGCATTTCATCTACATCTTCGTAGGTGAGGCGATAAGTCGGCTTAATCAAGCTGGTATGAATGCTGTAATCTTCTACTACCCCACTTGTACCTAAAATAATCCCGAAACTGAGGGCGCAACAAACCTTTCCCTGGATCAGACTCATTGGCCCAGTTGCCAACACTTCTGGAAACATGGGAATCATTCCCGTCGGTAAATAGACTGTACTACCGCGCTTTCTGGCTTCCAAATCTAATTCATCTTCCGGTACTAACCATCTAGTAGGATCGGCGATATGCACCCACAAGCGTTCCCGTCCATCAGGCAGTACTTCCCAACTTAGACCATCGTCGATCTCTGTGGTAGTTTCATCATCAATGGTGTAAACCTTCAGGTGAGTCAGATCAAGGCGGTTTGTATCTGAGTCAATCGGCGGGAAATCCAAACGCTGTTGCGCCACTTCTAATACCTTATGAGGAAATTGAATTGGAATTGAAGAACGACGCAGGAACAAGTTTTCATAAGGACTCCAGCAACCCAAATCTACTAGTAGTTGAAAGGCTCCTTGGGGTGTTGTCGGTCGTCCCAGCATGGTCATAGTTTCTAATACTGAAGCGCTGGGCGGATAAGCACGAGCCAAGGAGTCATAATTAACCCCCGTCCGCACGGTGTCAGCGATTAGCGCTGCATATTTTTCTAGTCCTTCTAAGCGCTGGCGATCGTGGCGTTGCCACTCTACTGCTTCACCTTTGAGCGCCTGCTCTACACGAGTTAAAAATTCCTGCTGTCCTTTAGCTTTTAGTGCCTCTACTTCCAGTTGGTGCTTGCGTTCTGCCACTTGAGCAGCAGTTCTCGGCTCGTAAGCGTCACCTTTTTGCTTGAAATAAAGTTTGTCGTCTGATAACAAGCAATAGGCGGCATAACAAGGAGGTGCGGTTGATTCCGAAAATAGCAGATTCGCCATTTGGTCTGGAGTAACTGTTTCCCCATCTTCAACCAGTAATTCCCAAGCCACTTCTAAACTAGATGGGTCTAAATAAGGCTTGATCTGCTCCAAAAAACTGGCAATCTCAGAAGGCTTGTAAGTTTGTCCAGTAACTGTATAGGTTATTTGTCTAGGCGCGAGGCTGTGGGATTGACCACGTTCGTCTACCACAAACCAGCGGGTTTTTCCGTCTGGACGTTCTACGATGCCCAGACGGCGATCGCCTTGAACCCTAAATTCAACTAGCGTCCCCTTCTCCACAACTCTCGCACTCTAATTTGGTGAACAGTTTAAATAGTTAGGAGTGAGGAGTGAGGAGTGAAGAGTTAATTGATAACTCATAACTCATAACTTCTAACTCATCACTCTTTTTAGCCTTCCGCATTGATAAATGGCAACAATGCCACAATCCGCGATCGCTTAATTGCTAATGTTAACTCTCGTTGCTGCTGAGATGTCAGCCCGGTAATCCGACGTGGCAGTATCTTTCCCCGCTCGGTGACAAACTTACGCAATAAATCAACATCTTTATAATCGATTGGTTCTCCTGGCTTGATCGGAGAAAGGCGACGACGGAAATAACTCATCTTTTTTACTTAATTTCCTTGTGAACGGTATGTTTGTTGCAGTGGGTGCAGAACTTTTTCAGTTCTAGCCTGTTAGTGGTGTTGCGGCGATTCTTGGTACTGGTATAACGTGAAACACCAGCAGAACGCTTATCTGAATTTGTCCGGCACTCAGTACACTCTAGTGTGATAATAATGCGGGCACCTTTACTCTTAGCCATAATCTTACAAACAGTGAAGCCTGAAGAGAATTAACACAAATGACTATCTTCTCACATTCCGCCGCAGATTTTCAACTAATCTTTTAATTTTTATATCGAGTGAGTAGCCACGACGCGACGAAACGATGAAAGTTCCACAATAGCGATCGTGTAAAGCCTGCCGCATCTGGGTATCAGAGAAGGCAGTCCCGCAATCAATTGCTAGGGGAGTCACTAGCAGTATAGCAGTGGGATTGGCTCTAATATTGCTCAGGGCAATTGACACTAATAAAGCACCCAAGCCGATAATCGCCTCTCGCTTCACTAGTGAGGGCAAATCTGGAATTCTGCCCACTATTTCCCCATCTTCGACTTCTAACACCTTTAAATCGAACGCCCAACGCCCTAAACTTTGCCCTTGATTGTTGTATACCACTAGCACCCGCAAAACCAGCCAAAGTATTACAAAAACTAAGATTTCAACAAATTGAATCCCGATATCGCTGCCTCCCAGTAGGGAACTGACTAACCAGACACCAAGGAAATCAAGTCCCAATGCCATACCTCGCCGCCCAATTTCAGCCTTGGGATAGTGTTTTTGGGGAACTCGTTCGATAGTCATACAAAATAGGTATTTTTATTTAGGGGTTGGGAAATAGCGATCGCTCCTGTTTTTAATATTAAGGTGATGACCGAGACAATTTTGGATTTTAGATTTTGGATTTTAGATTAAAATATAAAATCTAGAATCCAAAAAAAGTTTCAAACCTCTGGGTTTACGGAGAAGAAAAACAAAAAAAATCGATATTTAAGCCTCTTGTTTATAAGGAGAGGTTAATCCAAAAGACGCTCTCTACGAGACGCGCAAGGGACGCGGACTCGCTAACGCTTCGCTATCGTAAATCTAAAATCTAAAATTGAGTGACTCGGCTAGTTGCTGCGCTATAAAGGAACAAAAACCAGTCAACAAAAATTTGTGCAACTAACAATTGCACAACTCAAAAATAGGATTAAGCTGCTATGGCAGTTTTGATACTCTGCTGATACTTAGTAAGCATCTCACAGAGTAACCGTTACACTTCATGGATGCAACACACAGTAGGGTTGTACATCTGTATTATATTGTTGTAGAAACTTAATTTTAATTAATTTCGGGGTTGCATTGATGACACATCTATTTACTAGAATAGCTATTAGTCTGGTGACGACTACTACTTTAGCGTTAGCGATCGCCATAACCACAAACAACCTAGCTCATGCTGCTGAGTTCAACTTTAACTGGAAAGGAGACAGTGGTTATTCAGCGAAAGGTTCATTTAACTACGATACAACAACTGCCCCCAGCCTCATTTCTGAAACAGGCTTGGGAGCTACGAAAAACTTGCAATCTCTCTCAATTTCCTTTTTTGATCCCTTGAGTAATCTTATCAATAGTTTCACTCCAGTGCTTAGTGGGATATCTAATTACGGCTATTTGAGATTCAACTTTGATAGCACTAAAGAGAAAATCTTTGGTTCCTTTGATGTTGGCAAGGATGATGAGTTTCCTGGTGACTCATGGCTTAATAATAATCTCGCACTCATAGATGAAGGTTTTAGTGATGAGGTTCTAGCTAAAGAATTTGGTTTTAACAATAGAGATGCAGCAGGCAAAAAGCAAATACTAGATTTAAGCAACAATTCGGTTCAGGTATCCAAAGTCCCCGAAGGAAGCATAATTATCGGTTTACTAGCAGTGTGTAGTTTGGGATTTACCGCTTATAGAAATCTAGACAAAGCTACCCAAGAGTAGACTCAGTGTTACTTTACAGGGATAAAAGAAAAGTTGGAGGTGATCGCTATGTTATCAGTCAGCGATGCACAAGCAATTATTTTAAATTTGGTGCAGCCGTTGGATCGTCAACAGGATACAGAAGTTGTAGATTTATTGACAGCAGATAGTCGCATTTTGGCAACACCTGTCACCAGTCCGCTAGATTTTCCCCATTGGGATAATTCGGCAATGGATGGCTACGCAGTTCGCTACCAAGATGTACAGCACTCTAACGCCGAACAACCAGCCATTTTAGAAATTGTTGAGGAGATTCCGGCTGGGTATCAGCCCAAGTCTACGATTCAACCAGGGCAAGCCGCACGAATTTTCACGGGTGCGGTGATCCCAGCAGGTGCGGATACTGTAGTCATGCAAGAGAAGACACGCCGCGAGGAAAACCGCGTATTTATCCTGGATGCACCAAAACCGCAAGGATTTGTCAGACACCAAGCATCTTTTTATCAAGCTGGAACACAACTACTACCAGCAGGAATTAAGCTAAATGCTTCAGCAATTGCTGTGTTAGCAGCAGCACAGTGTCCGCAATTAAGTGTTTACCACCGCCCACGTGTGGCAATTTTTTCCACTGGTGATGAGTTGGTGACAATCGATCAACCGTTGCAACCAGGGCAAATTGTCGATTCTAATCAGTATGCGTTGGCAGCTTTGGTGAGACAAAGTGGCGCAGAACCGTTAATTTTAGGCATTGTGAAAGACGATCCAGTTGCTTTGGAGAAAGTTATAACCCACGCGGTTGCGATCGCTGATATAGTTCTCTCTTCTGGTGGTGTCTCAGTGGGAGATTATGACTATATTGACAAAATTCTAGAGTCACTAAAAGCAAAAATCCACATTCGGGCTGTGGAAATCAGTCCAGGAAAACCCCTTACCGTTGCCACTTTCCCCAGTACAGAAGCGATTCATCGCGTCTCTCCCCATTCAGCACTATACTTTGGTTTACCAGGAAACCCTGCTGCTGTGTTGGTGACATTTTGGCGGTTTGTGCTACCAGCAATCAAGAAACTTTCGGGAATTACTGAAGGTTGGGAACCAGTTTTTTTGAAAGTGCGATCGCATGATGAATTGCGATCGAACGGCAAACGTGAAACTTACCTTTGGGGTAAATTGCATTTAATTAATGGTGTTTATGAATTTCACAAAGCTTTTGGTAGTCACAGTTCCGGCAATTTAATTAATTTAGCTCAAACCAATGCCTTAGCTGTTCTCCCAGTGGGTGAAACATTAATTTCTCCACAAGAAGAAGTGCAAGTTTTGCAGCTTAGTAATAAGTAATGGAGAGTAGGGAGTAGGGAGTGGGGAGGAAGGGTGAATAGTTTCCCCCCTGCCCCCTGCTCCCTGCCCCTCTGCCTCTTTTCAATGCCCAATCTTAAAATGTCTGCTCAAAAGCCTCAATCAAACTGTTAACTTCCTCAAGAGTGTTGTAATGCACCATACTCACCCGGACTATTCCACCTTGAGACGCTAACCCCAGGTATTCAATCAGCCGTTTAGCATAAAAGTCTCCGTAGCGAATCCCTATGTAATATTGGTCAATTTTTGGGGGAATGGTTGAGCTATTTATGCCATTGACGACAAAAGATATAGTTGGTACACGGGTTTGGCGGTCAGCCTTTGATTGACCAATAACTCGCACATTAGGCTTACTGTTGAGGTAATTTAGGAGGCGATCGCTAATATGTTCTTCATGTATGCTAATTAAATCAAATGCTTGTACCATTTGATTTCTTAAATCAGGTGCAGTTTCATCGCCGTAGTGCAATTGTGCTAATTCACTTAAATAATCACATAAACCTAACATTCCATAACTTAATTCAAAATTGACATTCCCTAACTGAAATTTATAAGGTATATCTGTCTGTGTAATAAAATAATGATTAAGACCAGGCAATCTTAATAAATGTTCTTCTTTACCATAAAGTAAGGCATGATGTGGGCCATAGACTTTATAAAAACTCAAAGTATAGAAATCAACATCTAAATCTTGGACATCAACTAATCTGTGAGGTGCATAAGCTACACCATCTACACAAATCATGGCATTGCGATCGTGTACAAATGCAGCAATTTCTTTGATTGGGTTGATGGTTCCCAAAACATTAGAAGCATGAGTCAAGGCTACCAGTTTTGTGCGCTGACTCATCAATGGTTCTAAATCTGCTAAATGAAGCTCCAAAGTATCTGGGCGAACTTTCCATACTTTAACCTTCATTCCTTGTTTTTCAAGAGCGACCCAAGCACCAATATTAGCCTCATGGTCACAATTAGTAACAATAACCTCATCACCAGGTATGAAGGTTTGACCCAGACACATTGAGAGAACTTTCAACATCATTGTAGTAGATGGGCCCATAACCACTTCTTTAGAAGAATTCGCATTAATGAAAGTAGCCATTCCCTTAGTTGCTAGAGCCAATCGTTCTCCAGCAAGTTGAGAAATCGCATAAGAGGCTCCTAACTGGACATCAGAACTTAGGAGAAATTCGCTAATTCTATCTACTACTTTTTTCAAGGTTTGTGAGCCACCAGCATTATCAAAAAAAGTCCATTCACCAGCTAGAGCAGGAAAATATTCACGAACTTTATCAAGATTCAGGATCATAGTATAAGTAAGTTTTCTAGAAAATGTTCTTTACCCTAGCCTACCTTGTGACAAGTCGCCCACAGAACATCTACATTCTCTTTTGATGTTTGCAGCTTGTTGTGTCAGCCTTCTTGCTCTAGATATCTGGTGAAAAAGATGTAGCAGTGCGATGTCTCTACAAGGGTTCTAGATAATGTATAGCAATCCGATTTGATGGGCGTGAATTACTCGTAGAGACTGGGGACTGGGGAAGGTGGGGCCCCTTCTGGGAATAAGGGGTAATGGGGACTGGCAAGAAGGAATAAAGGTGTACCTAGCTCCCTTAAAAATCAAATATGAGTCCTATATATTATTTAATTTCTGGAGATGTCTTCTGCACGAACTTATCTAAAGAGGGTATACTTAAACCCATAAAGCGTATTTTACTATTTGTAACTATACAAGTTACACCTCTTTCCAAACTTCACTCCACTTGCTTTCATAGCAAGAAGGTTAAGAGCGAACAAGTCAGTCGGGCTGACCAACGTAGGGGCAACCCTTATAAAGGGGAAAGTGGTCGGGTATTTCTGTATCTCATGTTGGCGTAGCCTCTGTCTCCGATACGCTGTTCGCGTTCGTAGACAAGTTGAAATCTCCTGTATTTAACTTTCAGCAACTATTAATGTCTTGATTCTTCACAATTCTCGCCAATTTTCTTTGATAAGTTTAAGGGAGAGTCAAAGCAACTATTGTTTTGAGTCTTAATTCCTTGATTGAAAATAAAGGAACGACTTATGAACACTACGGTTAAATATGACATCAAGGTTATCAAGCAAGAAGCACTTCAACTTGTTAAAAAGAGACTTGTTAACCGTCAGCAGCCAATTTATACCCTCTGTAAATATATTCCTCATCGTGACTGGATTAATTTTGAACTTGAGTTAGAAAAAAATGAATTTCTACTCAGAGATAGAATTATCGATTTACTGAATCACGAATCTTGGGAAGATGATTGAGGCTGCATGAAGCTAAACCACTATTAGCTGCATCCCAATAAAATCAAAATTATAAATTCATTTTTCAACATTAAAAACTCTCGAATTAATCGGGGGCTATAAGTAAAAGATTATTAAAGTAAGCAATAAATCTTGATGGATGGCTTAAGTTTGAAAAGATACAGCAGATTTCAACTTGGTGAAGCAGCGCGGTGAAGCACTTGCTGTCTTGGACGGCACTTCCTTCAAGCCGGGAAACCCGTCCAACGGAGTGCCTCCGCTTTCCGTTGATAGCAAAGTGCTGTTAGCGACGCAGGAGCGTCACCCGTAAGGGTCAGGAACTGCCGTTAGCACAGCATTAGCGAGCCTGCATACTCTTACAGAGAAGCAAGCTACGCGTAGCGTCTCGTAGAGAGCGTCACCCGTTAGCGCAGCGTTAGCGAGTCTTCTCCCTTGGCGTTAGCCTCTCCCTTGGGGAGAAGGGGAGATGCCAAGGGCGACCGAGCGTCAGGGGTGGTTTATTTACGCGCCCGTTGTATTAGGGTGTATACAGAAGTCAAATTACCCCCCTTAATCTCCCCATTTATTGGCTACGGTCTACACACAAGTCGAAAAAAGCTTGATTGACCATTATTCTCTCATTTCCAGGTTGAGCCTGAGAATGGCTGATTAGGGGCTGCTGCCTCCAATCAGACGTTGAGTCAGAGATTCAATGAATGCATTCCCATACTCCGTATAGGAACGAGAAAGGCTTATCAAGCTAGGTTTTGAGGACTTGTGTGTACATCCTAGTGTCACTTGATACCTGATATTTAGGCTATAGTCTGATATTCTTGAGCAATTAATTACTGGAATCAAGAAAAACAGTTATAGTAAACGATTTCGGTAAATTGGATTAGGTAGATAACTTTTCTAGCCCAATCCATTCGGTAATCGATTGCCATTGGCTTGCGTAAACAATAGTACTTTTACGTTTTTCTTTTTGAGGCTTTCTAGGTAGTTTTCCCATGACAACATCAGCGAATGAACTGGATTCGTTGCAATTATAAATAGGCATTTCCTGCCAGCAGTGGCGACAAAACCAGTAAGTCTCTGCACCGCGTATATGTTCTAAAAGTAAACTTGAGCAGCAAGGACAGTAATTCATATTTTTCTCAAATCCTGTTCATAAAAGTGTTATCGCAAATCAGGGCCGCTACTTGAGAAGCCCGTAAATATTTAAAAGTAACTGTCTATATTTTGACTATAGTCTTTAAATATGAGGAACTTGTGAGGTTGGTTAAAATACTTAATAATTTAGCAAAACTTATACACAATTTTTAAGTAATATCTTCAAGCTGATTTAGCAGTTTTTTCACAAAATCCTCAAATTATCTTCAGATATAGCCGTAGTCATATAGGTTAGGACATAAAGTCCTATATATAGCGATTCCCAGTTAAGTGAGGTACAGAACCAATGTTTTTAAACGCAAAGAGGAGGCAGCGCGTTGCGGGGGTTCCCCCCGTTGTAGCGACTGCCGTCGCGCAGAGTCAAACGCAGAGGTACGCAGAGTTTTACCCAATTTTATTAGCAATGTACTAAGTACTTCAGCAGATTAGGAAACGCTATATAATTTTCACAAATGATTTCGGACTGCTATATATAGTTATCAACTCATAATTTTAGATGATCAGGTATAGCGGTTCTCAGTTGAGTAGGTACTGAACCCCACCCCCAACCCCCTCCCCGCAAGCGATGAGGGGGCTATGATGTACCTCATTTGATTAGGAAAAACTATAGTAAACAGCTTTTAATCTGCTTACATTTGATTAAATTTTGCTAAAACTTGCTAGATTTAATTTATTGGAAATTAATTTTAAATTTTGAATTTTGAATTGTTAATCATGATGTGATGTTCTACTAGCGATCGCTCCAATTTTGCTTTAGTACTTAATCGGTAATAGTGTTTTATACCTCTGTTCAATAATTCTTTCTTGTCTGCCTTCCTCTACTCCTCATCCCATAGACTTGAAGTTCTCACAGTCTTTCATCCCACAGCTAGACGCGAAAATTTTTATAGTAATTTATCATCATTATCGGGAATATACCTCAGCAAAACCGAAAACTGGAAAGAAAAATGAGGTTATTACCTAGCTGAAATTTCTGGAATTCGTCATCATGTATGAACTAGTTCAAGCTCTCTCCAACGGTGATGAAAAAACTGCTCTACATCAGTTGATTTATGCATTAAGTACTTCAGGTAAGCATTACTTCCTAAGAAATGAGATTTTGCAAGCTTTTGCCGACTACTGTCATCAATCCCAAAAGCCAGCCTATTTTTATTACTCTTCTTCTGTTGGCAAACTAATACAATACACCCATGAAATAATTCTCGAAGAGGAAAGTACGTGGTTTGTAATTCGACCAAGGATTGCGAATCAAGAAGTTTGGCAACTGACAGCCGATTTTAGCAGGTTCGAGCAGATGACACCTCAAGCGCTGTTAGATGTGAGAGATCGTCTAGTCAACCGCTACCAACCCCATATCCTCGAAATCGACCTCCACCCCTTCTATGAGAGTTCTCCAAGAATCGACGACGCGAGAAATATTGGTCAAGGTTTAGCCTTCCTCAACCGTTACCTGTGCAATCAATTGTTGACTGACCCCCAATATTGGGTAGAAATGTTATTTAAAGCACTACATAGGCTGCAATGCAATGGTATTCGTCTATTATTGAGCGATCGCATTGACTCCGGTATTCAGTTAGCCCAACAAATTAAGCTAGCGCTCAAATTCCTAAGTGAGCTTGAGCCTGATGAACCTTATGAAAAATTTAGCTTTAACCTCCAAGAACTCGGCTTTGAGCCAGGTTGGGGTAACACTGCGGCGCGAGTATCTGAAACTTTACAACTCCTCGACCGACTTATTTACTCCCCAGAACCTGGCATCTTAGAAACATTTGTAGCCCGCGTCCCCGTCGTCTTTCGCGTCGTCCTCATCTCCATCCACGGCTGGGTAGGACAGGAGGATGTTTTGGGAAGAGATGAAACACTCGGTCAAGTTATCTACGTCCTCGAACAAGCTCGCAGCTTAGAAAACGAACTGCGCGAACAAATCAAACTCGCTGGACTCGACCAGCTAGGTATTAAACCCCATGTAATTATTCTGACTCGATTAATTCCTAACTGTGAAGGCACATTTTGTAACCTGCCTTTAGAAAAAGTCCAAGATACTGAAAATGCTTGGATATTGCGCATTCCTTTTGGTGAATTCAATCCAGAAATTACGAATAATTGGATTTCTAAATTTGATATCTGGCCTTATTTAGAACAATTTGCGATCGATGCAGAAAGAGAATTACTAGCTCAATTCCAAGGCAAACCTAGTCTTGTCATTGGCAATTACAGCGATGGTAACTTAGTCGCCTTTCTGCTATCTCGCCGAATGAAAGTCACCCAATGTAACATTGCCCATTCTTTAGAAAAACCTAAATATCTATTTAGCAATTTATATTGGCAAGATTTAGAAGATAAATATCATTTCTCAGCACAATTCACTGCCGATCTGATTAGCATGAATGCAGCCGATTTTATCATCACATCGTCCTATCAAGAAATTGTCGGCACGCCCGATACTATAGGTCAATATGAGTCGTACAAGTGGTTTACGATGCCACATCTGTATCATGTAGTTGATGGAATTGATTTGTTTAGTCCTAAATTTAACTTAGTGCCGCCGGGAGTCGATGAAAATATCTTCTTTCCTTACAGCCAGCAAGAAAACCGAGATTATAACCTTTGCGCACAAGTTAACGACTTACTATTTAGCCGCAAAGATCCACAAATTCTTGGTCATTTAGACCATCCCCAGAAGCGACCAATCTTTGCCCTTGATACCATAAATTCAATTAAAAATTTCACTGGTTTAGCTGAATGTTTTGGTAAAAGTCAGGCATTGCAAGAGCGTTGTAATCTGATTCTCTTAACTACTAAACTGTATCTACATGAAGCTACAAACCCAGAAGAAGCAGAAGAAATTCAAAAACTCCACGACATTATCGAGCAATATCATCTGGATGGCAAGATTCGGTGGGTGGGAATGCGTATCCCTAGCAGAAACATCGGCGAAGCCTACCGAGTAGTTGCAGATTCTCAGGGGATTTATGTCCATTTTGCCCGTTTTGAATCCTTCGGTCGCAGTATTTTGGAAGCGATGATTTCTGGTTTGCCAACTTTTGCCACTCAATTTGGCGGTTCCTTAGAAATTATCGAGAACAAAGAAAACCAATTTAATGTTAATCCTACAGACTTAGAAGGAACAGCAACGAAAATTTTAGACTTTCTTGATAAATGTGATAGTCATGCTGAATACTGGCAAGAAGTTTCAGAATGGATGAGTCAGAGAATTCATCACAAATATAATTGGCATTTACATAGCAATCAATTACTACTGCTTGCTAAAATGTTTAGTTTTTGGAACTTTGTTGCTCCCGAAAATAACGAAGCCAGAGATCGCTATATGGAAACCTTATTTCATCTCATTTATAAACCCAGAGTCGAAAAGATTTTGGAAAAGCATAAGGGGGGATGAGGGAGTGGGGAGTGGGGGAGCAGGGGAGGCAGGGGAGGCAGGGGAGGCAGGGGAGGCAGGGGAGAGTTAGAACTCCGTTCATCCATCTTTGAACTGGATTCATCCACCTTTGAACTCGGTTCATCCACCTTTAAACTGGATTCATCCACCTTTAAACTCCGTTCATCCTCGATGCCCAATGCCCAATGCCTCATTCCCCATTCCCCATTCCCCATTCCCCATTCCCCATTCCCCATTCCCCATTCCCCATTCC
>NZ_JAVRBM010000032.1:67709-92661 GCF_034531255.1 Nostoc sp. ChiQUE01b
CAATTTATGCAAACAAAAGGTCGTTCTCGCCATTTTATCTACACAGACTGGATATTAATCGAAACCCAGTTTGATCCTGAGCAATTGCACTCCAAAGAAACCGTCTTTACAATCGGCAATGGATACCTGGGAACAAGAGGCAGTTTTGAGGAAGGTTATCCTCATGCATTGCCAGCTACTTTTATCCACGGTGTCTACGATGATGTGCCTGTGGTTTACACTGAACTGGTAAATTGCCCTGACTGGCTACCCTTGATAGTGATTGTAAATGGCGATCGCTTCCGTCTCGATCAAGGTGAGATATTAAGCTATGATCGCCAGCTTGATTTACGCCAAGGACTACTGATCCGGGCCGTGCGTTGGCGCTCTCCCAGTGGGAATACCATAGACATCAGCTTTGAACGCTTTGCTAGTCTTGCAGATCCGCATGTGTTGGCGTTACGCTGCCATATAACCCCAGTAGATTTTGAGGGGTTAATCGAAGTTCAAGCTAGTATCAACGGCTATCCCGAAAATCAGGGTTTTAATCACTGGGAAGGACTAGATCAGGGCAAAATCGACCAAGGAATCTGGTTGCAACGCCGCACCCGCAGTTCCCGAATTGAACTCGGTATGGCAGCTAAGGTAACAATATTAGGCAGTGAAGCATCTTTGCAAGTCAACAGTGCACCTGGTTATCCGACTTTAAGCACCACCAAATTAGCTAAAGCGCAACAAACCCTAACGGTGGAAAAAATTGTGACAGTTTTTACCTCGCGCGAGATTGATACACCAGTGCCAGCCGCTCAAGAAAAACTTGCGCACTTGCCAGACTACGCAACATTACTAAAAGCCAATGAGCAGGCATGGGATGAGGTTTGGCAGCAAAGTGACATCCTGATTGAAGGGGATAGCACAGCTACTTTTGCTGTTCGCTACAATCTGTTTCAACTACTGATTGCTGCGCCACGGCATGATGACAAAGTGAGCATTCCTGCTAAAACCCTTTCAGGGTTTGGCTATCGCGGTCATATCTTTTGGGATACAGAAATTTTTATGCAGCCCCTGTTTTTGTTTACCCAACCAGCGATCGCCCGCAATTTACTCAGTTACCGTTGGCACACCTTACCAGGAGCTAGCCGCAAAGCAGACCATTACGGCTATAAAGGGGCAATGTTTGCCTGGGAAAGTGCTGATACCGGAGATGAAGTCACACCACGTTGGGCTATCGGTAGTGATTTTTATGGTGAAGACGTGCGGATTTGGTGCCGCGATCGCGAAATTCATATCAATGCAGATATCCCCTACGCAGTCTGGAACTACTGGCAAGCCACTGGTGATGATGACTGGATGCAAAAGTGTGGCGCAGAGATTATTTTAGATGCGGCAATCTTTTGGGGTAGTCGAGTCGAATTCAATTCTGAGCGCGAACGGTATGAAATTCGGGGAGTAATCGGAGCAGATGAATACCATGAATTCGTCCACAACAACGCCTTTACAAACCGGATGGCACAATGGCATCTAGAAAAAGCGATCGCAATTTATGATTGGTTGGCTCACAAGTTTCCCGAACGAGCCACCGAACTAGAACAGAAATTAAAGCTTACCCCAGAGGAACGATTGCACTGGCAAGAGATCGTCGCCAAAATCTTGTTTCTCTATGACCCATCAACAGAACTAATTGAGCAGTTCGAGGGATTTTTCCAATCGGAAGATATCAACTTAGCAGATTATGAACCACGCGATCGCTCCATGCAAGCAATCTTGGGTATTGATAAAACCAACAAATGTCAAGTACTCAAGCAGCCAGATATATTAATGCTCCTATATTTAATGCGGGAATCAGCAGATTTTCCCTATAACGAAAAAGCATTGCAGACAAACTGGGACTACTACGCACCCCGCACTGATATTACTTATGGTTCGTCTCTTGGCCCATCAGTTCAGGCCATTTTAGCTTCAGACTTGGGCAAATCAACCGAAGCTTACGAACAGTTTATGCGAGCCTTAATGGTTGATCTTGAAGATAACCGAGGTAACACCAACGATGGAATTCACGGCGCTAGTGCAGGTGGCATTTGGCAAGCTGTAATTTTTGGATTCGGTGGCATCCAACTAACTGAAAATGGCCCTGTAGCCAACCCCCACTTACCCCCTGGCTGGATGCGCCTAAAGTTTAAACTACACTGGCGCGGCAAATGGCACAACTTCGATCTACATCGGGGATTGGGCATGGGGCATGGGGGAGCCAGTGCCTTGGGCGGCTCTGCCGACTTGAAGCAACTGGCGTCATGGGGCATGGGACATGGGAACAAGGAGAGAAGGGAACAAGGAGACAAGGGGAAAACGGAGATAACCAATCCCCAATCCCCATTACCCCTTATCCCCAGAGGGGGCCCCACCTTCCCCAATCCCCAATCCCCAATGCCCGATGCCCAATCCCCAATACCCAACATCCAAGGATTCATCTTCGATTTAGATGGTGTGCTAACAGATACAGCAGAACTTCATTATCTAGCTTGGAAAAAGCTAGCAGATGAAGAGGGTATACCGTTTAATCGGGAGGCTAACGAAGCGCTGCGGGGTGTATCTCGTCGTGCTTCCCTAATGCTAATTATTGCGAATAGACCGTATTCGGAAGCACAAATCGAGGAGATGATGGAGCGTAAAAATCGCTACTATGTGGAATTTATCCAAAATATGACACCGCAGGATTTATTGCCCGGTGCGATCGCCTTGTTGGATGAACTGCGGCAAGCTGGTATTAAGATCGGTATTGGTTCAGCGAGCAAAAATGCCCGTACAGTGATCGAGCGATTGGGTATTGCCGACAAAGTAGATGCGATCGCAGACGGTTACAGTGTACAAGCACCCAAGCCAGCACCCGACCTATTTCTGTACGCAGCCAAGCAGCTAGGAATCGAACCAGAGCAATCTGTGGTTGTAGAAGATGCCGCAGCAGGTGTTGAAGCCGCTTTAGCCGCTGGTATGTGGGCAGTAGGACTCGGCCCTGTTGAACGAGTTGGAGCCGCTCATATTGTTTTACCCAGCCTAGCAGGTATAAAATGGGCAGACCTACGAGAGCAATTGAGTAACATTTCTAGACAAAAACAGTGAGCAAATGAGTTTCGAGTAGTTCCATACTGCCAATACTAGGGGTCATCACTGGGTAAGGCAAGTTACAGTCACATCCGCACCTTTTCGGGTTATTAGTCGCCCCAATTTGTACAGACGACAATTGCACTTTGAAAACCCAGAAATTGGGGGAAATCGCAAGCGTAAAGGTGGTACGGTCACTCCCTTCGGGTTTCGTTCTGGTGCTCCGCCAATTATGGCTAATATCGCAATTACCAAGATGTCTATGAGTTGATGTTTTTTAGTTCGCTCTACTCTTGGGTCTTTGATGTCTCCAAAGTGCTTGACTAAACTCTGTTGAATAGCTCCGATTTCTGCCACAGCTTTGGGCTTTCTCATAGGGCAAGAACTTTTTTTGACATCAACAGATTTATTTTCAAAGCCCTGAGACATAATGCTTGTTCCTTGAGATTTTCAACTATGGCCTTGATGAATTAGTAGAAGATTCTCTCAGACGCGCTGCCATCTGGGATGAAGTCAAAGACAAACTCAAACAGAAAGGTACTGCTTTATCTGGTGGACAACAACAACGACTTTGCATTGCCAGAGCGATCGCTATGAAACCAGATATGTTATTAATGGATGAACCTTGTTCTACTCTCGACCCCATTTCTAGCCGTCAAGTAGAAGAACTTTGCTTAGAACTCAAGAAGCAATATACGATAATTATAGTTACGCATAATATGCAGCAAGCTGCCAGAGTTGCAGATTGGACGGCTTTATTTAATACAGAAATAGACGAACATAGCAAGTGTCGAGGAAAATTAGTCGAGTTTAGTCCTACAGACTAAATGTTCATTTATCCTCAAACAAAAGAAGCTGAAGACTATATTAGTAGGCGCTTCGGTTAAGTAGTGCAAACGCCAATACTTCTTAGTTAAAAATTAAGCAGTATTGAGAATAAAAAAAGTGCATGGTTGAAATTTAGTATCAGTCCCTCTATGGATTGTCTGGGCTGAAGGTGGAGTGCTTGGAGTTTGGAAGAATTGATTGAGCAATTGAGTTTGATTCACGATAGTTCAAGTTTCGTCTTGCATACCACTGAGCTTGGCGTAATAACCATCTTGGGAAATTAGTTCGTCATGACTGCCAGTTTCCACGATACGTCCTTGCTCAAGTACGTAGATCGTGTCTACATAACGTGCCGCCAACATCCGGTGAGAAACCAGTATCGTGGTGAGTCCCTCCCTGACTGCTCGCAATTGCGATAGAACCAAAGCTTCGGTTCTGGTATCCAACGCAGAAAAGCAGTCGTCCAGCAGCAAGATGGGGGTCTGGCGAATCAGTCCACGGGCTAGACTGGTTCTTTGCTTCTGTCCACCTGATAAAGTTACCCCACGCTCGCCAATTAATGTGGATAAGCCTGCACTGAATTTGTCAATCGTTGCTTTAAGCTGTGCAGCTCGCGCAGCCTGCCAGATTAACTCTAATGGTCGCTCTGGATTATCGAATGAGATATTCTCCGAAATTGGTGCTGCGAACAAGAAAGTATCCTGGGGGACAAATGATAGGTTTTGGCGCAGATGACTTAGCGGGATGTCTCTTAGGTCTTGCCCATCCACTTTGATTTGTCCGCTATTAGACTGCAATTGCCTGGCCAGCAGCCGCAGCAAGGTGGATTTGCCAGATCCTACACGACCAATGATGGCAATCATTTCGCCAGGGCTAATACTCAAGGATATCTCTTCTAGAACCAGACGCGATCGCACTCCTGCACCGACCGGGTAACTATATGACAGATCGTAAACTGCGATTTCGCCATTGATAGGCTGGGCTGATGAGCCTGCCGGAGCATCTTCAATCTCAGGTTTTTTATCCATGATCTGAAATACTCTGGTTGCAGCTGTACTAGCATTCAGCAAAGCATACACTACAAAACTGCTCTCCTTGATCACTCCCAGAATCATAGCCAGATAAAAGATGAAAGCTGTCAGCGTGCCGACGCTCATTTGCCCAGCCAATACTTGGCTTCCACCCACGCCAACAACGATTAAGGTCATCAAACCACTACCCAGCACAGTGGAGGCAGTGAAAATAGCGTTCAAATTGATCAACTTTTGATGAGCTAGCGCATAACGATGTGATACTCCTGTAAAGTGTCTAATCTCACCCTCTTCCTGGGCATGGGACTGGATGGTACGGATACCCTTGAGGTTTTGCTGCACCGTTTCTGTCAACGCACCAAAACCCGCTTGCACTGCTGCCGATGCCAGCAAAATACGCCCAGCCAAATACCAGCCATTAGCGGCTATCACTAGCAGTAACGGAATGAGCAACAATGTCAATTGAAGCGACTGTTGCACCATAAAAATCGGTGCAATTAACGCCACACCGATTAGGCTTACCAGTCGATGCACCGCAGAACGAAAAAAGCGACGGATAGACTCCATGTCATTGGTCGCTCGTGCAATCAAGTCACCCAACTGGTAATTTGCATAGAAGCCGCGACCAAGGGTCTGTAAGTGTGCATAGAATTCTTGCCGTAAGTCATAAGATATGTAAATTGAAATTAGTGCATTTTTGCGGCGACCAAAGTGCAGGATCGCAAAGCGTACAGCCGTCAAACCAAGTATTGCAAGAACCGGCAATAAGATATTCTCGTCTTGTTTTGAAATCAGATCAATGCCGACTTTTAGATAGATGGGAATGGCAGCTTCAACAACATGAACAGCCAGCAGAGCTAATACTGCTATCAACCACTGAAAACGGTAAGGGTTAAAGTAGTGAAAAAGTCGTTGCAATGAAGTTAAAGTATGTAAGTCCGCTTTCAATCTTTCTTGGTCGATTAACATCGGTTTAATCTTGCTATATAGGGAAAAATCAATATTGAATAAAGGTGATGATTTTGTTGAATTGCTCAATCACAGCAGTTTGTATTTAAAGATAATGTACAGCTTTTTAATTCCCAAATACTCAGGTTAATATAGCTTAATTAAAGTCAATTTTTTGTACAAATATACATTTCTGAAATCACCTCAATATTAGAAATCTTTAGTTGTGCGGTTTGATGTATTTTGACGTATATCTTTGTACAATTGTGCTTCATAAAGCGTTTTATAAAAACCATTACGAAGCATCAATTCTGTGTGATTTCCAACTTCCACTAACTGGCCATGGTTTAATACAATAATGCGATCGGCTCGGCGGATGGTCTGTAACCTGTGGGCAATAATGATGGAAGTTCTGTTGGTGGTGACTTTGGCCAGCGCTGCTTGGATGGCAGCTTCAGTTTCTGGGTCAATACTGGCAGTGGCTTCATCTAGAATCAAGATTTCGGGGTTCAAGGCAATGACACGCGTAAACGCTAACAACTGGCGTTGACCTTGCGATAGATTTTGGCCGCGGTCTTCCAATACCGTATCAAAGCCTAGTGGCAAGCCCTCGATGAAATCTAGGGTCTGTATCAGTTCGGCGGCATGTCGGGCATCTTCTGGCGTGATGGTCGAGTTACCCAATGCAATGTTGTCATAGACGGTACCAGGGAACAGATGAAAGTCTTGAAAGATTACACCTACACGCTTACGGATCTGTGCAGGGTCTATCTGCATAATGTCGATGCCGTCAATGAACAAGCTTTTTTCAGGCACATCGTAAAAACGGCAGATGAGCCGGGTTAGTGTAGTCTTACCAGAGCCAGTAGGCCCGACAATAGCGATGTTCTCACCGGGTGCGACATTCAGATTGAAGTGCTGGATAACTGGTTCGCCAGTTTCATAACGGAAACTCAGGTCACGAAACTCGATACGTCCGTGTAAGCCTTCGGGCAAGGGTGTAGGCTGCAACGGCACGGACAAAGACTCCTTCCAATCCAGCAGTCGGAATATGCGATCGCAAGCCGCCACCGCTCGGAACACTGCATTAGCTTGATCGCCTAAAGCCACAATCGGACGAAACAGCATGTCGCTGAATTGCAAGAACAACACGACCGATCCCAGGGTGGTAGTGTGGTTAAGTACATGTTGTCCGCCGAACCAAAGGATGCAAGCGATCGCCAAGTAAGATATGTTGTCGACGATCGGGTTGTATACGGTCTCTGCCATGATGGCCTTAGTCTCAGCCACCCGATTTGCATCATTAATAGCAGAATACTGTTTAAAGCTCAGTGCCTCCCGCCCTGACATCTGCACGATTTCAATACCTGATAAGTTTTCGTGCAAATGCTCGTTGAGGCGCGATAAGGTGGCACGGATGACCTGATAAATCGGACTAGAATAATATCTGAACGTGACGATTACACCCGCCACAACAATCAATAAGGGTGATAGCTTTGCTACCAGTATCGCATCCAGAGACAGCATTACACTAACAGCGACAACCAGGGGAATCAATTCTCCAGCCAGCGCACCGACACCAGTCAGCAGTTCAGACAAGCTCTCGATATCGTTAGCGATTCGAGTCAATACCTGCCCAACCATAACCCGGTCATAAAAAGCAGCGGGCAGATGCTCGACATGGGCAAACAGATCCCGACGCAAGTCGCTCAGACCCAATAGTGCTGCACGGGACAACTGGATGCGGAAGGCGTACCCAAAGCCAGACCAAAGCAGCACCCAGAGTAAGCCGACTACGCAGGCGGCGATTATTTGTTCGGTGTCCAGCGCGATTGCTAACCATTTGATTAATGCCGTTTGTCCATAGTCTGGGAGATCAGTCCGGTAGTTATGCATCAGGATACCGTCTACTACCACTCGACTAACCACAATTGGTACTAACACGGCGGCGGTGGCCGAGAGCATAGCAAACAGCAGCGCTAATGCAATAAGCCAGCGGTACGGAACCATCCAGTGCCGTAAGCGCCAGACATTGCTAGCAAAGGAGTTACGCGTACCGATTGATGCTTCAAAGGGGTCGAGCCGGCCAAGAGTGTTAGAGGTCTTTAATGATGTCATATTGCGATCGCCCCAGGACTGGCATTAACAAATTAGATAAGTCTTCTGCATCGATTTGATGACTTCTTCACAGGTTGCTTCTGGTTGTGGCAAAGATGGTTTTTTCGTCAGGTCGTGTAGTCATTGCTTTCTTGATGCATTTGCTACTGAAGCAAACCGTATATTTCTGGTTTTGTAGGTTCAAGCTTAAGCTGATATACTACGTCCTCTACTTTCTACTGCTTGTTTTAGTCACTGTAACTACTTAGAAAATACTGTTTGTCGGTCGAAATATCGTATTTTAAATGAAGCTTATATTCTCATGAACGAGAGTAAAAAGCAAGCATAAAACTGTTGAACCGGAGAGTTACCAAATATGAGACACTAAGCATGAATACAATTTCATATGAATGCTCATTTGTTAAAAAGTGCAAATAAATTTTAATTGTCAACTCTGTAATTGTTGCTATTTATACCAAAATAAGGAAAGCTTATCGTTTTCAGGGCAATGCAAAATAGTCCAAATTTAAGTATTGATTGTGTAGACAAGCTTAAGGTACTGGCAGATGAAACCCGTTTAGCAGTTTTACAACTCCTAATTGACAGTCCGAAGCGAGTTGGAGAGATGAATGCAATTTTGCATTTGGAGCAAAGTCTACTCTCTCATCATTTACAGGTTTTACGTCGAGCCAAGTTAGTTGTGCGGGAACGAGATGGCAAAGCATTTCTCTATCGTCTTGCCCCTCAAGTCGAAGTAGCTACAGACAAGGCTTTAAACCTCGGCTGTTGTGTTCTCTCGTTCAACTAAAACCTGGAATATCTGGAGGTAGAAGATGAAACATTCCCAAATTTCGGCGATCGCAATAGGATTAGTGACAAGCATTTGGTTGCAAGGTTGTTCTCAACCTCCGCAAGCAGTTACAAACGATCCAAATAAGCCACAAGGAAAATTGGTACTTACTGGTTCTAGTACGATCGCACCATTAGCAGCAGAAATTGGCAAAAAGTTTGAATCGCAACATTCCGGTGTGCGAGTTGATGTGCAATCAGGCGGTTCTTCTCGCGGGATTACAGATGCTCGTCAAGGTGTAGCTAATGTTGGCATGGTTTCCCGTGCCTTAAAGCCTGATGAAAAAGATTTAAAAGCCTTTTCCATCGCTCGTGATGGAGTAACGGTGATTCTCCATCAGGAAAATCCCCTGCAATCCCTAACTGACAAGCAGGTTGTAGATATTTACACAGGCAAGGTGAATAACTGGAAACAGGTAGGAGGTAAGGATGGGGCAATTACAGTTGTTAATAAAGCCGAAGGACGTTCTACCCTGGAATTGTTTACCCACTACTTCAAGCTAAAAAATACTGACATCAAAGCACAAGTAGTGATTGGTGATAATGAGCAAGGAATTAAGACTGTAGCCGGAAACCCGAATGCTATTGGCTATGTTTCCATTGGCTCGGCAGAAAATAGCGCCGCCAATAAAGTACCAATCAAATTGTTAGCTGTAAACGGTGTAGCAGCAACAACAGCTAATGTACAAAACGGCAGCTTTCCTATTTCTCGACCGCTTAACTTGGTTACAAAAACCGAACCCCAAGGACTGGCTAAAGAATTTATAGACTTTGCACAATCACAGCAGGTAAGTGACATTGTTAAAAAGCAGAACTTTGTCTCCATCGCCAAATGATATTTGGTTAATTTGGATACTACGAGGGTTGGCAACAATCGCGGGAGCGATCGCACTTTTAATCGTTGTTTTTCTACTTTCCGAATCCTTACCAATCTTCAGTCATATAGAGATATCCCGCTTCTTTACTGATTCTTCTTGGAACCCCACAGCAGGTTTATATAATCTCTCACCCATGTTGCTAGGTACTCTCTTGGCAATGGTCGGTGCAGTGCTAATTGCAACTCCTATAGGCATTTTATCTGCTGTCTTTTGCCAATTCTATGCCCCGCCAATGGTAGCCCAACTCTATCGCCGCCTGATTGAATTATTAGCGGGGATTCCTTCTGTAGTGTATGGCTTTTGGGGATTAGTCGTGCTGGTTCCTCTAATTGGAAAAATTCATCCACCAGGGCCAAGCCTATTAGCAGGAATAGCAATTCTGGCGGTGATGATTCTGCCAACAGTCGCTCTTATAGCCGATGCTAGCCTCGAAAAAGTTCCCACCGCTTACATTCAAGGTGCTGCTGCACTGGGGTTATCACGTTGGACAACAATCTGCACAGTAGTTTTTGCATCAGCCAAATCAGGGTTATTTACAGGCTTAATTTTAGAAACAGGTCGTGCCATTGGTGAAACAATGGCTATTTTGATGGTATGCGGCAATGTAGTACAGACTCCAAAAAGCTTATTTGACCCCATCCGCACACTTACGGCCAATATTGCTTTAGAAATGGCCTATGCCACAGGGGATCACCGTAGTGCGCTCTTTGTCAGCGGTTTGATATTGATGGGAATGATTGTGGTCTTAGTGGCGATCGCTGAAGTTATTAGTCAGGGCAAATGGTAGAGATACAACAAAGCAAAGACAATCGTCTCGCTCCCAGAGAGTGGCTAGCAACAAGCTTAGTTTGGGCAACAGCCGCCCTCGTTACCGCCATCTTTTTATGGATAGTCAGCGATATCCTTTGGCACGGTATGGGATATTTATCTTGGGAATTTCTGATTAGTGAACCAGAAAATGCGGGTAGAGAAGGAGGGATCGCCAGTATTCTCGTTTCCACCGTTTTAGTTATTGGCGTATGTATGGCGGTTTGCCTACCCGTTGGCGTTGGTACGGCAGTTTTACTAGCAGAATTTACTCCTAGTGATAGTTTGTTTGCTAAATTAGTACGCCGTAGTTTGGATGTACTTGCTGGTGTACCTTCGATTGTCTTCGGGTTGTTTGGCAACGTTTTGTTTTGCAAAGTTTTAGGGCTGGGGTTTTCTATTCTTTCAGGCGGACTCACACTGGCGTGTATGGTGTTACCAATCTTGATTCGCTCTACAGAGGAAGGATTTTTAGCTGTTCCTAATGAGTACAGATTAGGAGCCGCCGCCCTTGGCTTTTCGCGCACAAATACAATATTTCAAATATTATTACCTGCTGCTGTTCCTGGTTTAGTTGTGGGGTTTGTGCTTGGTGTTGGTCGGGCTATTGCGGAAACTGCGGCTTTAATTTTCACTAGCGGTTACGTAGACAGAATGCCTCAATCACTCCTCGATTCTGGGCGTACCCTTTCGGTTCATATTTTTGATCTATCAATGAACATTTCAGGAGGAGATAAGAGTGCTTATGCTAGTGCATCGGTTTTGCTATTACTACTGTTGTTGATTAATGGCACAGCAGCTTGGATTGCACGACGTTGGTTACACAGCAGAGTTATTTCGGGATGAGGATGGGTGGATATAGAGGAGGAAATCTTGGCAGTTACTGAACCGTTGATTCAAATTGAGAACTTAACTCTGCAATACGCACAAAAAACTGCGCTTGCTAATGTCAACTTAGCTGTCAATGCTGGAGAAATTTTGGCTTTGGTTGGGCCTTCTGGTTGTGGAAAAACTAGTTTCCTGGGTTGTCTCAACCGCCTCAGCGATATGATTCCCAAGTGTCGAGTTCAGGGAAGAATCCGCATTGGTAGTTTAGAGGTGCTAAATCCTAAAATCAATGTCATCGCCTTGCGGCGTCAAGTCGGCATGATCTTTCAAAAACCCAACCCCTTTCCTTTCTCAATATGGCAGAATTTGGAATTGCCTTTGCGAGAGCATGGTATCCGCGATCGCCACCAAATTGATACAATTATCGAAACCAGCCTTGAGGATGTAGGGCTATGGGAAGAAGTAAAAGACCGACTGCAATCTTCGGCTTTAGCTCTTTCTGGTGGACAGCAGCAACGTTTGTGCATAGCTAGAGCTTTGGCTTTGCAGCCAGAAGTCTTACTACTGGATGAACCTTGTAGTGCCCTCGACCCTATTTCCAGCAATGTTGTTGAAGATTTAATTATTAGTTTGCGACAGCGCTATACTCTGTTAATTGTTACTCACAATCTGGCTCAAGCCAAGAGAATTGCAGATCGAGTCGCTCTATTTTGGGTACAAGACGGCATTGGGCAACTGATTGAATCAGGTACTGTAGAGCAGGTTTTTAATCATCCTCAACATCCTTTAACAGTTGCTTATGTAACTGGTGCCAGGGGTTGAGCAAGATTGCGGTCTTTGGGGATCAAATTAATAACATCAAAATGTTCAAAATTGCTAACCATGCCATTGTAGTTGTTAACGCAGATGTCGAAGTCAAGCGTTATGCGTCATTGGTAATTGATTCAAATATAGAGGATAGCTTTGTCAAGTAAATTCGTCAGGATTGGTCGAACATACTACTAGACGGCAATCATTTAAAAGTATATTAAGTTCCTGTACAACTTTCAAGGGATTTTTAAAAGTAAACATAGATGCGATTGCAGCTTCATAAGGATTTCTGCCTGTTTTTTTGACGGCGGCTAACGCATCTTTATTGGAGAATCCCCGAATACTAACCAACCATGCAGCTAGCACATGACCAGTGCGACCAATACCACCCGAACAGTGTACAACTACTTTTTCACTTTGTTTGTCTGCTGCTATTAAAAAAGGAATTATTCTTTGGGTGAGCATTTCTAAATTAACGAATTGAAAATCTGTAATCGGTGCCCAACAAACTTGCTGTTCACCAAATTCTTGTTGATATATGCCTAAAAGATTTGAGTAAAAAGCTAGTTGCTTTTCGGGGAGAAGACAGCAGACTCGTTGGATATTTTGTTTTTTCATGAACTCAATCCAATCAGATACCTGTTGATTGGAGTAACCAGGCCTGGAAGCACCAAATACAATCGGTTCATCTTCCCAAGCAGCAGCAAACTTGTATGTATTTCTAGTCATTTGTTCTGATGCCTGTGGGTTGTGTTTATCCCACGTCTATAAATTTGTTTTATATCAATTTTGTTTCTTAGCCACAAATGCTGGCTGCGTGCAAATCAAAGCATTCCATGAGAAGCATTAACAGGAAGATTAGCTAGTAACTAAGCTTTGATTAAGATAAGGTTATAAAAGAGAGCTTTTCACTTGTATAAGTTCATTTTTCAGAGTTAACAGCTTTAGGAGCGTTATTGCAGACCCCAGACCCTGTTCAAGTAGGAGATAAAGTTTTGATTCTACGTCCTTTTTATGTAAATGGAAAAGTTGGGGTAGTTTGTGGTCGAGAGTCACACTCAGATGGTCAATCAAGCACCCGATGGCTCATTCAAGTAGATTCAGATGAGGAAAACATTATAGTTTCACTCAGAAGGAATGAGTTTGAGGTGATTACCCCGGAATGAAAGTAACTTCAGGCTTGAGGAAAACATTATAGTTTCACTCAGAAGGAATGAGTTTGAGGTGATTACCCCGGAATGAAAGTAACTTCAGGCTGTTGTCGGTGGCTCGTCACCGATCCCCAGTTCCTTTTTACTGTGCTTCAACTGTTTCCAAAGTTCCTTAATTTGCTGGTAAGCCTCTTTGGGGTCAAGCTTACCATTGCTTTCTAAACTGGTGATAATGGCAACTTTTTGAGCAAATTCTTGCAAGTTAGCATTAAACACTAAGTTTTCTGGTTTAACTTGTCCGTAGTAGCGACCACGAGGATAAAGGAATTTATTTTGGTCTTCCCCCTGAGACTGGTTCATTACTTCACCTCCCTACTAATAAATTTTCACCAACAATGTCAATCCAGTTTAAACTATCTCCCTAATCAAATGGTTGTTGGAAAAGGAAAATATAGTCAGCGATCGCTGGAATTATGAGCCTTTTTTTAGTATGGCTCATAGTCCAGAGTCCTCAAATTTAGAGTCGAAAAATTTCAGCAATTTAGCTTAAAGGTTTCTGAGCTTGAATTTTGTCAAAAATAGCACCTTCACTAAAAAATTTCTGCCCAATACTGTTCCAGCCTCCTAAATCCTGAACTTTCAATAAAGTTTTAATTTGAGGAAAATCGCTACTAAGTTGTTTTGCGATCGCAGTATCAACAGGACGAAACCCTATTTTGGCAAATTCTCTTTGTACCTCTGGAGTGTAGAGATATTGGACAAATGCTTCTGCAACTTTTCGAGTAGCGTGTTGTTCAACATTTTTATCTACTACAGCAATAGGATTTTCAATAGAGATATTGACATCAGGGACAACATACGAAAACTTTTCGCCCTTTTGTTTTGATAGGATCATTTCGTTTTCATAATTGAGTAAGGCATCACTCTGACGTTGTTTAAAGAACAATTCGCTGGCATTGTGAGCAGTCTTGGGCTGCAAGGGTACATTTTTATAGACCTTGGAAATAAAATCTAATGCCTGACTCTCATTATTGCTAGTTTTTGTGGCGAAACCCCACAAACTCAGAAAATTCCAGCGCGCACCACCTGATGTTTTCGGATTCGCTGTTATCACACTCACACCAGGGCGTGCTAAATCTGACCAAGTTTTAATATTTTTGGGATTCCCCTCACGAGTGGCAATTGCAACTACAGATTGGGTGACAATTGCATTATTTGGCGCTTCTTTTTCCCAGGCGGGTTGAATAAAACCTTTCTCAACAAGTTTCTCAATGTCAAGGGCTAGTGATAGGTGTACTACATCAGCCTCTAAACCATCAATTACATTTAGGGTTTGAGAACCAGACCCATCATAACTTTGAGTGAAAGTCAGATTTTGGTTATGCTCTTTTTTCCACTTATCTACGAATTTGGGAATGATCTGCTCGTATGCGTCTTTTGTCACCGAATAGGAAACCAACGTTAGCTTGACATCACCAACAGAAGTGGCCTTAGTATCACCAGTCTTATCAACGTTAACACCAGAGCAAGCCGTCATGACTAAACTGACGCTGATTCCCACAAAAAATAAGGATATAAACCACCAGTGTCTTATAGCTTGCCAAAGCTTGACAATATAAGAGTGATCTGGTTTCCTTATGTATCTATGGTGTTGTTTGATACTCAAAATTTTTCCCTTAGTTAATAAATGCGGTATTCCGCGCGATTTACTGTAGTTTAAAGGTATTATAAGGCAGTTCCTAAAATTACATAATCTTTTATTAACCTAAATTTAAACAAGTTGTAGATTACGTACTGAAAGAGGCTTACTGTTGCCAAAAGGAGAGCCTTATTCCTACCTGTTTACGATTGCGGAAGCGAAGGATGGTTGTTAATGTTCTTACTTTTGAACTTCTGCAAAATATTTTAGTTTGTGGGGAAATCATTAACTAAGTAAGAATTACCTTCTTTGTGTAAACATTTTTTAAGTATTATACACAAAGCTTCTCATGAGATTCTAGCATTAACTACGGTAAATCAATTAACTTACAGTAACTTAAATAATACATTAAAAATTTATAAGAGATTAATATCAACACTACAGGTATTTACTCAATATGAGTTTGACCCCAAGTTTACGCTCTTTTAAGTCTAGAAACTTCTGTCTATTTTTTACTGGTCAAAGCTTCTCTATGATCGGTAGTTTTATGACAGAAACTACCTTTGCTTGGCTAGTTTATTCTGAAACAGAATCAGTGGCTTTACTAGGCTTAATTGGTTTTCTGAGCCAGGTTCCTAATTTAATAGTTAGTCCTTTAGCTGGTATTTGGATAGAGCAGTTTAATCGACGTACTATTCTAATTACTGTGCAATCTATAATGATGCTTCTTTCATTAACTTTATCAATTTTTGCTTTAACGGGAACAATCAGTATTTGGCAGATAATTTGTGCAAGTATAGTGCAAGGTTTACTCAGTAGCGTTGAAACACCTTGTCGGTATACCTTTATAATGGATATCATTGAAAAAAAAGAAGATATTATCAACGCCACATCTCTTCATTCTTCTTTACTTAGTGGTTCGCGGATTATAGCTCCGGCGATCGCAGGTATTATAATTGCTAATTTTTCTGCTGGGCATTGTTTTTTGATCGATGCTATTAGTTATATTGCTATTATTTTAGCTTTATTAGCAATTGAAACTAATAAGCTCACAATATTACATCAAAATAATCAACATAATCACTGGGAAAATTTGAAAGTTGGTTTTCTCTATGCTTATAATTTCTTGCCTATTCGCTCAATTTTATTATTAATAGCATTACTTAGCTTTTTGGGAATGCCATATTTAAGAATTATGCCTGTTTTTGCTATCCAAACTCTTCAAGGAGATTCTACTACTCTTGGTTTCTTAACAGGAGCATCAGGATTAGGAGCATTATGTGGAGGTATTTATTTAAGTTTTCAAACAAGTGTAGTGAAGCTTAATAAAATTATTGCTTTGGCCCCTGCTATATTTGGTATATCACTAATTATCTTTTCTTTATCGAGAAATTTTTGGTTTTCTTTAATGATAGTTCCCATCATAGGATGTACTTATATTTTAGAATATTCAGCTAGTAGTTCTATTTTACAAATAATATCAAATGATGAAAATAGAGGTAGGCTCATGAGTATATACAATATGTCAGTTATGGGTATAATTCCGTTTGGAAACTTATTTATAAGTGGACTAGCCAATATATTTAATGCTACAAACGCTTTAATCTTTGGAGGTTTGTGTTGTATTTCTGGTTCAATTATTTTTTATAAAAATTTACCAAACATAGAAAAAATATTGCAACCGATTTATTTCGACAAAGGAATGTTTCAGAAATAATTATTTTTGATTAGGTAGAGATGTGTAAATATACAGAAATCGATTTGATTATTGAGCGAATTAAAATCATAGAAATTATTGTTGGTTTTGCTAATGCACTGGATGAAAATAATTGGCAAAAAGTTCGAGGCTATCTAGCAAATGAAATCGAGATTGATTATTTAGACTTTCGAGGTGAAACACCTCGGCAAGTGGCCGCAGAAGAATATGTACAACAACGAGTTGATGCATTGTCAGGATTACGGACTTTGCATATCAGCACGAATCATGAGGTAACAATCAAAGAAAATGTAGCTTATTGTAAATCAGCGTATTGTATTTATAGAGTTGATCCTAAACTTGAAGCTGGACAAGATCGGTTTGATACGGCAGGAAACTACCTTCATCAATTGATTCGAGTCGATCGAGAATGGCGAGTTAATGCGATCAAGCAAACAGTAGTGGTAATGAGTGGCAATCGACAAGTGCATGGTGCGTTCCGCAATAGCTCATCGTAAAATGCTGAAATTTGCTACTAACAACAAGGCGATAGTTTGGGGCGTGCCGACGAAGGCTAGTCATAGGTCATGATCTTGTGATAAGGAAAATTATTAAGGCTCTTGGGTGCAGAGGAGCAGGGGGAAAGAAGAAGTTTTATGCATACGGACGGAAGCAATAGAAATTCACCTTGCACGAATAGGGAAAATGGATAGTGCAATTTGCTTTATTCCCAATATGTCTTCCAATCATCCTTAAAAGCTTGCTGTAATTTTTTCATATAAGCATATGTTTTAATTTTCACCATCCATACGTTATTACTATCGCTGCCACCTCCTTTACAAATAACACCTTCTGATATACCATATTTTCCTTCTCGAATATCATCAATAAATTGACCTGTTAGCTTACCGCGATAAACAACCTGTGCAATGTTTAGGTAACTAAAATCTCGGAGAAATTGTTCGGGAGCAATAATACATTTCTCAGTTTGTACATCAAAGAGAATCAGTTGTTTCGGGTCATCTTTTCGATGCATTCCTGCAAAGGAGTTAGTCCCAACAAACTCTGTAAATACGGTAATTTCCAGATAGTGATAATTTAAATTTTCTTGAAATAGTTTTTGTAAAGGATTAGCAAAGTCTCTGTTAAAAATCTCAGGAGCTTCTTCTAAACCTGGATGCGCTTTGTTAAATTGTGCAATTCCCATATCATCTAAATCAAACCGATCCCGACGCGTACCAAAGGCATACCACCCAAGTTCCAATTCCCAAACCCAGTGAAGATTTGTACCATCATATTTCTCAAAAGCTATGCAGCGTTCCCAAGGACAATTTTTGCTATCTGGAATTTTTGGATAAACAAGTTGCACTCGTGTCATTGCGATCAAAAGAGGTCTGTAACGCTTGCATTATAGAACCCATTAGACCCAAAAGTGTTGAATGTTAAGAAAAATTCGATAAAAATAGCCTTGACAAGTTAATTACCAAAAACGTTAATGGTATCACAATCCAAATTTATGTCAGCTTGATAGCTTATCTGATTTTACAGCTTGTATCTATTCCCGCACAATGGGGACATACACTATTAGATAAATTCCGCTATCTTCAATCTTGTATGTGTCAAGTTTACACCTCTACCTGTTTGATTTCTGCATCTGTTGCTTGGTCTATTTCTATAAACTTTGGCCCAGCAATGAGAACTATCACCATCATTAATAGACTTGTCACCATGATGATGCTGACCACGCTGGGATCGTCAAAATTACTCGTAGCTACTAATAATGCTGCGGCAAAATTGCGTTGGGCTGTTCCGACTCCTAGCACTCGTTGAGTATCAATGCCAGGCCCGCCTAAAAGATAACCGACGCTAAAGGAGAATATAATAAATATCGCACAAACAAAGATTGCACCTGTTTTTAATAAGCTAATGATATCGTTGGTGTGAATGAAGAGTCTGACTACTAGACCAAAAAGTAATCCATAACTAGATAATTTGAATAAAATTGGCTGGATAATGGGAGCGATCGCAGCAAATTTAGCTTTGATAAATAATCCCATCACTAACGGACTAACCATCAGCAACAACAAGGGTTTGGCAATGTCCCAAGAGTTGATTTGCACACCTTGCACTACTAAAGGTAGTACAATCGGCAGATAGAAAATAGTACCAAGCATCAGCAACATCATTAATCCCACAGAAAAAGCTATATTGCCCTTAACTATTTGAGCAAGTTTAGGCAAAGCTGGCGGGCCTGATGCGAGTGCCATAATTAATAAACCATCTCTGAGTGGTTCGCTTAAAGGTACTACTTGTACTAGCAGATAAACAAAAACTGGCACCAATATAAAATTTGTTAGTAAAGACAAGATGACGAGTCGAGGGCTGCGGAGTGGTTTCCAAATCTGTTGTACCGTTAAACCTAAACCTGCACCCAACATAGTGCAAACAATGAATGTGAAAAGTGCAAGTTTGTCGATTACTACTAAAATTTCATTCATGATTTAATTATTTGTCAAAATAAAATATCTAGTTGGGATAGGGAACAGGGGACACTAAATTAATCCAAAGATTCGAGTTGTACTGAAGCCCATTCCCTATTCCCCATTCCCTATTCCCTATTACTTCAACTCCAGGCTGACTTGCTGTAAGTTACCAGTAAAGCCAAACGGTACTTGATAAGTATCAACAACAGGAGTACCTGTATCTCTGCCAACATCAAAGGTTTCATCTAGGGCTAAACGGTAAGCAATGGTTTTTTCCACACGTCCTTCGGCTACCTGTTGGTCATTGATGAATAGTTTGCCAATTCCGCCTGCACCCACAGCGCCACCGTCATAATCAAAGTTAAAACGAAGTGTAGATTTACCGGGAGGCAATTTTTCTCTTGATTGGATGATGTAGCGGGCAGTATTGGCGTAGTTGTAGGCATAGGTAGGCTTGCCATCCTCAAGGAAAAAACTCCAACCAGCAAAGCGTCCGCCTTGGGTCAAAAGGACACCCTCTGCCCCACTTTCAGGAATTTCTACATTAGCTGTGATGCTGAAAGATTTATTTTTCAGGTTTGGGGCGCTACCTTCTGGAATGCCAACTGTACCAGGATAGTAGGTGAAAATTGTGCGTCCTCTGGTGAGGCTGGGGCGAATTTTAACATCAAATCTTTCAGCGATGCGATCGTCTAGTGGTAATACTTGGTGCTTGCGGGCTTCCTTTAAAAACAACTTTTGCAGTTTTTCTAGCTTGTCTGGGTTTTCCTTTGCTAGGTTGTTCGCTTCGCTAAAATCTTCTGTAATGTTGTACAGTTCCCACTCATCTGTATCAAAGCTACCTTTGACAGTTCGTTCCCAAGGTAAGCGACCGTGACGCGCTGCTGCTACCCAACCTTCATCGTAAATGGCTCGGTTGCCCAACATCTCGAAATACTGAGTTTGACGATGAGAGGGAGCATCAGGGCGATCGAAGGTATAAACAAGGCTAGTACCTTCGATTGGTTGTTGCTTAACACCATTCACTTCTTTAGGAGCAGTAATTCCCGCTACTTCTAAAATGGTGGGTGCAATATCAATTACATGATGGAATTGGCTGCGAATGCCACCTTGGTCTTTAATATTTGCGCCCAAGGAAATCACCAAGGGGTTACGAGTTCCGCCAAAGTGAGAGGCGATTTGCTTTGTCCATTGGAAGGGAGTGTTGACTGCCCAAGCCCAAGCTGCCGGAAAATGGTTAAATGTTTTGGGACTACCCAAGTCATTATATGCAGCTAGCAGTTGTTGCAGATTTTCGGGTACACCGTTGAAGACTTGGAGTTCGTTGACGCTGCCTGTTAAACCGCCTTCTGCACTAGCACCATTGTCTCCAACAATATAAATAACTAGGGTGTTATCCAATTCACCAAGTTGGTCAACGGCATCAATTAGCCTTCCTACTTCATAATCTGTATGACCTAAAAATCCAGCAAATACCTCGGCCATGTGGGCATAGAGTTTTTGCTGTTCTGCTGTGAGGGAATCCCACGCTGGTAATTCTTGGGGGCGAGGAGTGAGTTGAGCATTGGCAGGAATTACACCCAGTTGTTTCTGACGGGCAAAGATTTCTTCGCGTAATTTATCCCAGCCTTGGTCAAATTTGCCTTTGTACTTGTCAATCCAAGCTTTGGGGGCGTGGTGGGGTGCGTGGGTGGCTCCGGTGGCGAGATAGGCGAAAAAGGGTTTTTCAGGAGCAATGGATTTTTGGTTGCGAATCCAGGCGATCGCATGGTCTACTAAATCAGGAGTCAGGTGATAATCTGGCTTGTTGGTTGGTTTGTCTACTCGCCTAGTATTTTCTACTAAGGCAGGACTCCACTGATTAGTATCACCACCAAGAAAACCGTAAAAGTACTCAAATCCTAACCCTGTAGGCCAGCGATCGAAAGGCCCGGCGGCACTAGTTTCAAAGTCTGGGGTGTTGTGCCATTTACCGAAAGCTGCTGTGTTATAGCCATTTTGTCGTAGTATTTCAGCAACGGTGGCGGCACTCTTAGGCAAAATTGTTGTGTAGCCAGGATAACCTGTAGCTAATTCCTCAACGACCCCTGTATTGACTGAATGGTGATTGCGTCCAGTTAACAAAGCTGCCCTGGTGGGCGAACACAGGGCTGTGGTGTGGAATTGGTTGTAGCGTAATCCTCTTTCGGCTAGGCGTGTCAAATTCGGAGTGTCCACCGGGCCGCCAAAAGTACCTGCTTGTCCAAAGCCCACATCATCTAGGATCGCTAGCAAGACATTGGGTGCTTTAGCTGGGGCGGTTATGGGTTGAGGAAAGTCTGGTTGTGATTCTTTGTAGGTGAGGCCGATTTTACCTTTGAACTCTGGCAGAGGAACGGGTAAAACTTGGGATGTAGCTGCTAGGGCGGGGCCATTGACCATCAACAAAGTGATGAGCAAAGATAAAGCGATCGCCTTTGCAATTTCTGGAAACAAATTCCAGTGCTTGGATTTAAACTTCATTCTTTATCCTTTCTATAGTCAGGTTTTTCACTAAGCGAAATCCGATATGAGTAGTTCCCGTGTCGGGGGCTTGAGATTCTCGCGCTGCTGGGCGGAAGCGGCTGCAATAGTTGATCGCACACAAATAAGAGCCACCTTTGATTACGTGTAGGGCGTTTTCGGTGGGTTTGTTGGGGTCAAAACTTTGTTCTGGGCCTTTTGGGTTGACACTGTGGTTTTTTTGGTTGTGTCCCGGTCTAAACCAATCGGAGGTCAATTCCCAGACATTACCTGTAATGTCATACAGACCATAACCATTTGGCAAAAAGGAACCAACCGGGGCAATACCCACGTAACCATCGCTTTTGGTGTTGAAAAAGGGAAAAATTCCTTGCCAGGTGTTAGCTTTTTTCTCAGAGTACTGGTTGCCCCAGGCATAAGTTGCAGCATCTAACCCACCACGGGCGGCATATTCCCACTGGGTTTCGGTGGGTAAGGATTTTCCTGCCCATTGAGCGTAAGCTACAGCATCTTCGTAGGCAATATGAACGACTGGATAATTATCTTGATGTGCGATTGCACTTTCTCTTCCAAATGGATGTCGCCAATTCGCCCCAGTCTGCCAATGCCACCAACTCAGTTGTTTTGCTCCTGGTTTTGCGATTTCAAACACCAAAGAACCCGGTAATCTCTGCTCATCTGGCAAGTCGGGAAATTCTTCTTTTGATAAAGGGCGCTCTGCAACTGTGACATAACCTGTTGCTTTGACAAACGCTGCAAATTGTGAATTTGTCAGTTCATATTTATCGATACAAAAAGAACTAACTTTTACCTCTTGAGCTGATAGTTCTTCTATCAAACCTGAATTATTCGCTCCCATTGTGAATGTCCCACCGGGAATCATTACCATTTCTGAGGGACAGGAATTTACGGTAGCGGCAAAAGCAGGAGGAATGATGAGTGCCATCGCTACTCCTGTAAATAACAACAACAGTACTAAAAAACTTTTCTTTAACACAGTGGTGTTGACTGCTAATAAAAAGAAATTAAAATTCAGACTAAATATTTCTAAAACATTTACTGTGTAAAGCTATGACGTAGTAATAGGCGAAAATATAGCAATTTTTCATCAAAAATTACCATCAGTGTAAACTAATTTAAAAAACTTTACTTTGTTTTAAATTAGCATATACTTTATATTGATAGAGTTACCGTACTTAATACGATATTGATAACTTACCTCTTAAGCAAAAATAAGTCAAGAACTTTTTTGGCTGATATGATATAGCCTGAAAATTGATATCTGATTTGTAAAAAAATCTAAAGACAACTGAATCTGGCTTGACTACTGACTACTGACCACTGACAAAAACTCCGATCCGTGGGTGGATTTTTTTATTGTTTGGGGATTTTTTATATTTTTTGAACTCAACCTTTTAAAGCTGACGCGCTACTACAATGAACCTTCAGGGAACCGTATTGAATTATGAGCGATCGCATTTCATCAATGAAATTTTATCGAGCAGTTTTACAAGATATTTCATATTAGAAAATACATTGGCTTGTTTCTCTACTTCCTCCTCCCTAGAATATTTCAAAGCATAAATTCCTGCTGAATGTGCAGCTTCAATTCCCACATCGCTATCCTCAATGACAACACAATATTCAGGCGAGAATCCCATTCTATTTGCTGCGTATAAAAATAAACCGGGATCGGGTTTCCACGAGCCAATATCATAAGAACTAAACAAGCGATCGCCAAAGTAATGCGACAGAGCAGTTACATTTAAAGCCTTGCGAATTTTGGCTATGGGAGCACTTGAAGCAACACAAACAGGATATTCCAGAGTTTTTAGCATCTCTGGAACGCCTGTGATTGGTTGCAAGTAAAATTCAAATAATTCATCTACTCGGTGACGATATGTTGCTTCAAAATCTCTGGGCAGCTTTTCGCCATACTTTATTTCTATGTCCGCTAAAATTAAAGCCAACTTTCTGCCACGATATCGCCGAATCAGACTTTCAACTGATTCATTGATAAAAGATAGCAAATCAATAAATGCTTGGTTACAAAGCCTTTCACTGTCAACCAATGTTCCGTCCAAATCAAAAATGACACAAAGATGTTTCATGTATTGTTCATTTGCGACCTTGCTTTACTGACTTGAGACTGCTACTTTTTTACCAATAGCCATAATGTGAGCGCTTACACCTAGTGTAGAAGGTTCAGCCTCCAGCCACCGAATCGCTTGCAGGAGCCTTTGGCGGCGGCTTGGTTCACTCCAATGTTCCTCAAAATTTTGTAGTAATTTCCCTGGTCCTTCTATGGCTAAGAGCTTTTGACAAGATAACCCTGCTTCTTCCACCTCTGCCTTTAGTTCATCAGGATGATGAAAGAATGCTGTCGTAAAGTAAGCAGGATGGTTGTTTGGATTACGATGTTGCCCTTCAAGCAAGTCCCTATGGGCAATTTCCACAAACTCCGGATCGTCTAGCCATCCCCGAAATAAACCGTCTAAGAGCGAAGCAAAGCGAGAACAAGCAACGGCAAAGACAAGACCTCCACTCTTTAAGACACGATCTGCCTCGCGTAACACTACCAGGCGTTGGCGTAGCCCGCCGCAGGCATCGCTACGTTCAATTAAGTGATACAGTGGTTCAAATAAGAGAACAGCATCAACGCTGTTGTTTGCTTGATTTAATTGACGGGCATCTCCAACTTCTGCACTTACAAGTGGATAATCAGGTTGAGCCTGAGAAGCAGAACAGGCTTGCTCTACATGCAAGGGAACGGCATCAATAAGATGAACTTTATACCCTAGTTGGGCAAGCCAACAAGCATAGATACCTGAACCGCCTCCAACATCGAAAATCACTGCGGGGGGAGGAGGTAAGTAGCGGCTAAGAAGCTCTTGAGTGCGAACAAGTTCAATCGGATTTGTCCGCTTTGATAAGCGTTCGGCTTCCAGACCACGCTCATAATGAACTAGTACTTCATCTAAAAGCAGGTTTTGCAAATCAGACTTCTCTGACATGAAGTTTCCTCTTTATTTACCAAGGCCGACTGCAACAATTTCACCCACCTGTGGCTTTTCTTTATCGCTATCAGGTAAAAGAATACCCCCTGCTGTTTTCTCTTCAGATTCACTAATCTTGATGAAAACGCGATCGCCTAGAGGCTTAACAGTAGATACGCTTAACGCTATAGCTGCCATACAAAATTCTTAAAACGAACTTTCTTAAAGCGAACAAATGGGTGCAATTAAGTCATGAACTAATCACACATATCTAACTAAGTAGCTAGACATAAAAAATTATAAGATAAGAGTAGAAGAGAACAGATGATTG